>CAISPN010000046.1 GCA_903887375.1 uncultured cyanobacterium | reverse complement strand
GCCAATTTTTCAGTTAATGTATTTGTACGTACCGAAGAGAGGCTTAGCCGCAGGTGATCATATTGAGAGCCATTCAAATATTCTAAAAGAGTATCGAATTCGGGATGTTGAGTGACTGAGGCTCCCAATAAGCCAAGCCGATTGGTGAACTTTAGCCCCCTTTCTATTGCTGGAATTAAAGAACTATCAACTCCAGGAGCTCTAAAAGGTAATGTCAGATAACTAGCCAGACAAAAGCGGCACATCTCCGGACAACTTCGCACTACCTCGACCATGAAAATATTTTCCCAGGCTGCTTTTTCGGTAACTACGGTAGAGCTAGAAAGATGTTCTCCTTGGTAGGTTTGTTTTTTTATTTGACTAGGTACTTTTGATTCAATAGCAACAATAGAAGCAATCGCATCTGTTTTGCTGATATAGTCAACTTGATAAAGAGATGGTACATAAATTCCAGCAAAAGTTGCTAAGTGAATCAACTGCTCTGAGCGTTTAGCCTTTCTCATCTGTTGATAGGCATCGAGAAACTGATCTAGTAATATTTCTCCATCTCCCAAAAGGATGACATCAAAAAAGAGAGCAAATGGTTCAGGATTTGCTGTCAATACTGGACCACCGCCAAATATTAGAGGATGATTTTTATTGCGATCTCTGCTATATAGTGGTACATTTAAAGACTCTAGAAGGTTGAGAATGTTGACATAGTCCAATTCCCAAGAAAAAGAAAAACCGACTAGTTCAATTTGCTGAGGTAATCTCTCATGACCATCGGTAAACATACGGCTGACATTGATATCAGGGCGCAAAGCCAATCTTGACCAGATAATCTGATAGCCTAAACTGGTAATTCCCACACTGTATTCGTTGGGAAAAGCAAATACAACATTCAGCGCATCGGCATCGGGGATCGCTGGTTCAAATAAAAGATTTTCACCCGAGAATATAGACATCAACTTGGTTAAAATGTAAAAAGACTCTTAAGATTGTCACAAAAAAACAGAAGAAAACAATAAAGCCATGACTAATAAACCCATTGTTGTCGCCCCCTCTATTTTATCGGCTGATTTTAGTCGATTGGGAGAGGAAATTAAAGCCGTTGATAAAGCAGGAGCAGATTGGATTCATGTAGATGTAATGGATGGTCGATTTGTACCTAATATTACTATTGGCCCACTGATTGTCAGCGCCATCCGCCCTTATACCACCAAGCCACTTGATGTACATTTAATGATAGTTGAGCCTGAGAAGTATGTGGCAGATTTTGCTAAAGCTGGGGCTGATATCATTTCTGTTCATGCTGAGCACAATGCCTCTCCCCATCTTCATCGCACATTATGTCAGATTCGCGAACTTGGGAAAAAATCCGGTGTAGTTCTCAACCCATCTAGTCCTTTAGAGTTAATTGAATATGTCTTAGATGTCTGTGATCTGGTTTTGATCATGAGTGTCAACCCCGGTTTTGGTGGACAGAGCTTTATTCCTTCCGTAACTAGTAAAATTCGTCAATTGCGTGAAATATGTGATCAAAGAGGACTAGATCCTTGGATTGAGGTTGATGGCGGACTCAAACCTGCCAATACTTGGCAAGTACTAGAAGCTGGCGCTAATGCAATTGTAGCTGGTTCTGCCGTGTTCAATGCCCCAGATTACGCTGCTGCTATTGAGGGTGTTCGCAATAGCAAAAGGCCCGAACCCCAATTAACCACGGTATAAATCATCAGGGGAGATTGTGGCTTGGTCATGATCTTCCTATTGCTATCATATGGTAACTTCACCTGCTACAACTAAAGAACGAGCTACTGCAACTGTTGTCAAGACATATCCTAACTATAAGGTGATTGTCTTAAATGACGACTTCAATACATTTGATCATGTCTCTAACTGCTTGATAAAATATATTCCAGCTATGACTGGTGATTTGGCTTGGAAATTGACCAACCAAATTCATAATGAGGGACTCGCTGTAGTCTGGGTAGGTCCTCAAGAGCAGGCTGAACTCTATCATCAGCAACTGCGCAGAGAAGGATTGACTATGGCCCCATTGGAATCGGCATAATCAATGTGAATCAGTTCTTGATCGCTGCAGATTGCTTTTAATCTTTGATCCCAATTATCTGTAGGCAGTAGAGCTAACAGATTAAAACAGATGCCGATTGTCTTGATAGAAGACCAACAGCTTTCTTGGAGCATGCGATCATAATAGCCACCACCATAGCCGAGTCGATAACCTCGGCGGTCACAGGCTATAGAAGGAACTAAGATCAAATCTGCCTGCTCACTGGAGATTATAGGCAAATGAGATGATGGCTCCCAAATCCCATAGCGGTTTAATACTAATTGATCTCCAGGATTCCAGAGGTGCCATTTCAGAGATTTACTCTCAATCCTTGGAAAAGCCCATTGATGCTTTTGTAGATTTACTAGAGAAGTGATATCTGGCTCCAAACGAGTAGAAAAATAACCCAAAACTATCTGGGCACCCTTTAGCCATTGACAATTTGAAAGTTGATAGCAGATGTTTTGATTCTTCTGAGTCCATAGCTCTTTGGTTAAAGACTCTCTATCAGATAGTAATTGACGGCGGAGAGTTTGTTTAGATATGGTCATAAAAAAATAGTCAAGATCAGATAACCTTGACTTTGTCTAAAAATTCAGCTGTTTTTTATATACTTTCGCTACGTTTGTACTGCATATAGGCGGCAAAAAACAAGCCAGCTAGAGTCACTACAATTAATCCTAAAGCAATTCCCAGAGTTAAAGGTTCAATCATGAAAATTTTCCAATTTAAAAAAACATAGTTTAACTATTATAAAACGAGCCAGCTCATCTTATTGATTTACCTGTTAGAATTTGGCGAACCTCTAACATTGCCGAGTAAGTAGGTATTATATAGAGCGTTTCTCCAGTTGGAGTCAATTCTAAGGCTTTATTAATAGCCTGATTGAGATTTTCCTCTAGAATTAACGATGAATGTTCTTGTGTTTGTAGGCTATAGGCCAAACGCAGACCCATATCATATAGGCGATCTCCGCTGATGACAGTCTTGCCAGGCATTGATACTAAAACTTCAGTATCAACATCCCAAATCCAAGATACATCAGTGCCATCAGGAATGCGGTCATTGAGGATAATCAAGGTAACATTAGCCTTGCCCAATTGCTGCATGGAACTAACAGTACGAATTGTTTCATTGAGACCGACAGGATTTTTAGAAAGCAGGATGCGGATTTTTTTTCCCTGGACTACGAGTTCTTCAGCCCGGCCAAAAGCTGCTTTAAATTGACCTATCGTCTTTTTGAGATCGTGGAGATTTGATCCTAATTCCAAGGCTACTGTGGCTGCAGCTAGAGTATTGTACTTATTGTATACGCCAATTAATACTTGAGGCCATTCATTTGAAGCCAATTTAACTTGCCCTTTAGCAAAACCACAAGATCGGCAGTGATAATCTCCCAGATGAGAAAGATAGACTCCTTGATAATCAAGAAGATGACCGCAACTTGGACAATAGATGGAATCAACAGCATGAGGAATTTCTGCTAAATAGAGCTCAGGTTCATTGAGACCAAAATAAAGTACTTTTTGGCTAAGCTGTTGACCTAAATAGGATAAGGTAGGATCATCTCCATTGAGCACAACTAGAGTATTTTTTGGTAAATGGTCCATGGCATTTTGCCAGCGTCTGCTGATAATATCAATCTCCCCATAGCGATCTAATTGATCCCGAAAAAGATTGAGCGCCAAGATCATGCTCGGAGTTACATCTTTAAGTAGCAATGGCAGAATATTTTCATCTACTTCCAAAATGGTGTAGTCTGCCGGAATATTTCCCCAAAAGTCCGTTTTCTCAATTAAGGCAGTGACCAAGCCATTAATTAAGTTTGCTCCAGTAGAATTGTGTACGACCTTATATCCTGAATCTTCTAACATTTGGCTCAGAAGTAGAGAAGTGGTGGTTTTACCGTTAGTTCCGACAATTAAAATGAGACATTTAATCTCTCTGGCCAAACGAGGTAGTAAACTTGGGTAAAGTCGCAATGCTACTTGTCCAGGCATCACACTAGCGGCTCCTAGCTTGAATCCTCTTACTAAAGTTGTAATGAACTTGCTCAAAAAAAGTGTGCAGACCAGACGTATTCGTTCTATTGAGGGCATCAGCGACTCACTGGAAAAAAGTAGTAAAGAAATTTTAGCTAAAAATAGGCAACTAGAATGCTACTTTTTTGTTAGCTTAAAAAAATGAAGACCGACAATCTTGCTCTACTGAATTATCTCAAGAATTTATTAATTAGATGAAAAATCTCTTTGCTTGGCCAGAAATTCCTTCTTTTGCTTGGTCTCGTCAGATTGGACTTGGCTGGGAAAAACCCTACACAACACGCCATCCCAGCAATCTAGATGATGGACCTTGGCATGGCATGCCCCTAGGTGGTTTTGGCGCTGGGGCTATAGGCCGCTCTTGTCGAGGAGATTTTAATCTTTGGCATCTTGATGGCGGTGAGCATACTTTTCAAAGTTTGGGTAGTTGTCAATTTAGTATCTTTGAGCAGGTTGCAGGTGAACAAGCTAAAGCCTATGCTCTTTGTACTCAAAAGCCTGAAGATGGTACTCTATCTAGCTGGAGTTGGTACCCTCAAGGCAAGGGAACCTATCATGCTCTTTATCCCCGTAGTTGGTATGAATATAGCGATGTTTTTGCTACTAGTCTGATTTGTGAGCAATTTTCCCCAATTCTGGCTAATAACTATCAAGAGACTAGCTATCCAATTGCCATTTTTGAATGGACTGCTCATAATCCTACAGACAAACCAATTACTCTTAGTATTATGCTCAGCTGGCAAAATATGGTCGGCTGGTTTACTAATGCTATCAAATCTAACGAGATTAAACAGAGAGATGATGGCAGTCCTTACTATGATTATCAAGTACGCTGGGGAGATAGTATAGGAAGCCTTAACCAGTGGATTCAGGACAATTTTCGAGTCGGCTGTCTATTTAACCGCATTAGATTAGGTGATGAGGTTTTAGAAGGCGAGGGACAAATGTCTATAGCAAGCGTACTTAGTCCTGATCGTGAGGTTTTTTATCATAGCCGCTGGAACCCATCAGCAGATGGAAAAGAGCTTTGGGATTCTTTTGCTGCTGATGGTACTTTGTCTGATTATCAAGATGAAACCCCTGCTCAACCAGGAGAACAGATTGCCGCTGCTTTTTGTGTGCGCTTTACGATCAATCCTGGTACAACACGTAAAATCCCCTTTATTTTGGCTTGGGATTTTCCGATCACCGAATTTGCCCCTGGAGTGAATTACTACAGGCGCTATAGTGATTTTTTTGGACGTACTGGTAATAATGCTTGGTCAATGGTCAGAACTGCTTTAAAATCTAGCGATCTATGGCGCGAGCAAATAGAACAATGGCAAGCTCCCATCAATAATGATCCGCAGTTGCCTGATTGGTTAAAAATGGCCTTATTTAACGAGTTATATCTCTTAAGTGATGGAGGGACTATCTGGAGCGCGGCCAGTGAAAACGATCCAGTTGGACAATTTGGCGTTTTGGAATGTATAGATTACCGTTGGTATGAAAGTCTAGATGTCAGGCTCTATGGCTCTTTTGGGCTTTTAAAGCATTGGCCTCGTCTGGATAAAGCAATTCTAGAAGCTTTCGCAAGAGCAATTCCTCAAGAAAATTCAACCTCTCGTTATATTGGCTATAACGGAACTTATGCTCAGCGTAAAATTAAAGGCGCTACTCCCCATGATTTAGGCGCTCCTAATGAACATCCCTGGCAGCAGAGCAACTACACCTCATACCAAGACTGTAACCTTTGGAAAGATCTAGCTTGCGATTTTGTATTGCAAGTTTATCGAGATTTTTATCTAACCGGCTCTCAAGATACTTCTTTTCTTTGGGAATGTTGGGACTCTATAGTAGAATCTCTAGATTATCTCAAGGAATTTGACCTCGATGGAGATGGTATTCCTGAAAATTCAGGTGCTCCAGATCAAACCTATGATGATTGGCGATTGCAGGGAATCAGTGCCTATTGCGCAGGTTTGTGGATTGCTGCTTTAGAATCAGCCAAAGCCATTGGACAAGTTCTGCTAAAAACCCCAAAAATTACCCCGATTCTCTCTAATAGCATAGAAAAAAATCTCCAAAAATTTCAAAATTGGCTAGAGCTCTCGCGCTCTTTGTATCACAAAACCCTTTGGAATGGTCAATATTACAATCTAGATAGCCTAAGCGGTTCTGATGTAGTGATGAGTGATCAGCTCTGCGGTCAATTCTACTTGCAGTTACTAGGGCTTGATCCTTTGGTTGAGCAAACTTATGTCCATTCAACCTTAAAAACTGTCTATCAATCTTGTTTTTTAAATTTTGCAGATGGGAAATATGGCGCAGCTAATGGACTGCGTTTAGATGGCACTGCCGAAGATCGCAACTCTACCCATCCTCAAGAAGTCTGGATTGGTATCAATTTTGGGTTGGCAGCTTTTTTTATTCAACAGGGCATGAAGCAAGAAGGACTCAAGCTAGCCCAAACTGTAGTCAAGCAAATTTATGAAAATGGACTTCAGTTCCGTACTCCTGAAGCTATCACCGCAGTAGGTACTTTTCGAGTGACCCATTATCTCAGGGCTATGGCGATTTGGTCAGTTTATGGTTCTCTAAAAGGTTGGCAATGAGCATCATAGAAGTCAGCAATCTCAGCAAAATCTATCCAGTGGCTATTAAAGAGCCCGGTTTTAAGGGCACATTGTCACATTTTTTTCAGCGTAAATATCGGCAAATCAAAGCAGTAGAAGGAGTATCTTTCACTTTAAATCAAGGAGAGATAGTTGGTTTTCTAGGTCCTAATGGTGCTGGCAAAACCACTACTCTCAAAATGTTGACAGGATTGATTCATCCAAGCTCTGGAAATGTTCAGGTTGCTGGCTATACACCCTATCGACGCCAAAAGAGCTTTCTCAATAAAATTTCCCTAGTCATGGGGCAAAAACAGCAACTGCTTTGGGATCTGCCGGCTTTAGATTCTCTCAAAATCAACGCAGCTATTTACAATATTCCCGATAGGGTCTTTAAAACTAGGCTAGATGAGTTGGCTACAATGTTATCTCTTGAAGAACAATTAACTCAACCAATCAGAAAGCTCTCTCTAGGCCAAAGGATGAAAGCAGAACTGTTGGCAGCTTTGATTCATCATCCCCAAATTCTCTTTTTAGATGAGCCAACTTTAGGACTAGATGTCAATGCGCAAGCAGCAGTTAGAGAATTCTTGAGAGATTACAATACTCGCTATCAATCTACAATCATCTTGACTAGTCACTATATGGCTGATATCACCGCTCTTTGCCCCAGAATCTTGATCATCAATCAAGGAATTCTTATCTATGATGGAGAGCTAGATAAACTGCTCAAAAGCTTTGCCAATTATCGCCAAGTAAAAATAGATCTTGGCTCTCCTTTAGAGCGCAAAGATTTAGAAAAATACGGAGAAATTTCTAGTATCGAAGGAAAAGAGGTCTGTTTTTCGATTCCTTTTGCTAAACTTACCTCGACAATTACTCTTTTGCTAGAGGAGTTAGATATCTTGGATTTTAGCGTCCAAGATCCACCAGTAGAGGAGATAATTAGTCATTTATTTACCCAAGGAAATCTTAACTGATGTTAAAAATTACGCGCACTCTTATATCAGTTTATTATGCCTATATGTTAGAGTACCGGGCTGAAATATTTTTTTGGATACTCTCGGGTTCTTTGCCGATTATCTTGATGGGGGTTTGGATACAAGCTGCCAGCAATGGCGGATTTTCTTTGAGTTCACTGGATTTTGCTCGTTATTTTTTTGCGGTTTTTCTGGTGCGTCAAGTTACCAATATCTGGGTGATCTGGGAATTTGAACAGGAAATTATCGAAGGAACTCTCTCTTTTAGACTTCTACAACCGCTTGATCCGGTATGGCACCATGTGGCGAGGCATTTGGCAGAAAAATTGACCCGTCTACCTTTGGTTATTCTTTTTTCTGCATTGTTCTTTTGGCTTTATCCCAAGGCTACTTGGTCGCCTGATTTATCTAGAATAATACTTACAGGATTAACTGTTGTCCTGTCTTTTATATTGGCGTTTTTGATTCAGTATAATTTCTCGATGCTCGCTTTTTGGATGGAAAGGGCGACTTCAATTCAACAGTTCTGGTCGCTTCTTCAAATCTTTTTTTCTGGAATCATTGCCCCTCTTGATGTTTTTCCTGCCCCTTTTAGAGAAGCTTTACTTTGGACTCCTTTTCCCTATATAAATTATTTCCCATCTGCTATGGCTGTTGGTCTCAATATTCACCTAGAAAAGGGTCTTGGGATAATGTTTTTTTGGATTATTCTCTGTTATACTCTTAACCGATGGCTTTGGCAAAAAGGATTGAGACAATATTCCGGGATGGGAGCTTAAATTAGTTCACAAGTTTGGAAAATCATTATTTAGGTGGAGTGATTTGTGTTAGCTGATAGGCGGTTATTATTAAAGGTCATTACAATGGCACCTATTGGTGCAGGAATCCTTGGTTTTTTAGCAGCAGCTTTTTTCCATTGGAATTTTCTCAATCGTACGCATAAACCTTTAGCTATTAAACCACCATTAGTAGAGCCTTCTACTAAACCATCACCTATAGTAGAAAATACGATAAAGCCTTTACCATCAGCTTATCAAAGCAAGGTCTTTATGAATGTTGCTGTGCCAACTTCCCAAAAAGTTGTAGCTTTGACCTTTGATGATGGACCTTTGGGCGGTCCCACTGAAAAAATCCTCAAAATTCTCAAAGATAATAATATCAAAGCGACTTTCTTTCTCATTGGCCGCAATGCCCAAGCTAATCCACAACTAGTTAAAGAAATCTTTGCTGCTGGACATGTTATCGGGAATCATTCTTGGACCCATCCTTACAATAAGCATACTCTTGCTGGATCTCAAGCTGAAATTGAAAAAACCTCTGATGTGATTGCTTCAATTATTGGTGTGCGTCCTAATCTTTTTAGACCACCTGGGGGATTGATGCATACTGGCTTGGCTGAATATGCAAAATCGCAAAAGATGGGTATAGCTCTCTGGTCTGCTGATTCGATTGATTACCGAGCCCGTAACTCTCCTGAGCGGCTCATTAGAAATATCTTTAGAGAAGTCAAACCAGGTGGAATTATTCTGATGCATGATGGGGGTATCAGAAGAACTAACACTTCCCAAGCTCTGCCATTGTTAATCAAACAATTGAGAGCCCAATCTTATAAATTTGTGACCTTACCTGAATTGATCGCTATGGATACCAAATTACCTAGCAAGCATATTCATATTGCTCATAATAAACCCAAGATGGTCACTACAAAAACACTCTAGAGATTGCTTTTAACTCTAGAAAGCAATGAGATAACTCCAAAACCAATCAAAATGGCTCCGCTGAAGGTATTAATCCAGCCTGACCATTTTCTGATTGAAAGTATATCCTTAATTTTGCTGGTAAAGGTACCAGCTATGATTAAGGGTGAAACGTAACCTATAGTATAAGCAAGTAGTAACAGTGATCCTGTTTGAAAGTTTTTTGTGCTGGCAACCCAAGCCAAAAGCGTAGCCAATACTGGCGTGCTGCAAGGTGAGGCTATCAGACCAAAGGTCAGTCCCAAAAGATAAGATCTTATTGCAGGAGGGAGATCTTCTTTGATCCAGGAAGTAGGTCCAAGTGAGGGAAATCTAAGATTAATTATCTCCAGCAGATTGAGCCCCATGATAATGGCTACCACGCTTACTACAATTGGCAGTCCTGAGCCAATTTGACCATAGACTTGACCAAGAGCTGCCGCAATTACTCCCATACCAGCTAAGGTAGTTGCCAATCCGAGGGCAAACCAAGCAGATTGAAGAGCTCCTTGAAATTTGCCTTGATTTTCATATCCGCCAATATAAGCAATAGTTAAAGGCAACATCGATAACATACAAGGGGTCAAACTAGTTAATAAACCAGCTAAAGCGACCATACCCACTGTTAAAAGATTAATCTGATCTAGTTCTAGTTTGACTAAATTATTAGCATATTGCCCTAAGAGATAGAGTTGGGTTTGGAAATGCTCCATTGGGATGTCAATGTTAAGATATAGCAAAATACATAGTTTATACATAACAGTATATGGTCTTATTTGGTTTTGGCAAAAAAGCAAACCTTCCCAAGGTAGAAGAAGCTCTTCCTGGAAGAGCTAAGGCGATCCCAACTTCTGAAAAACACTATGTCAATGGACATAATCTAAAAGCCCCCTATCCAGATGGTATGGAATTAGCAATGTTTGGTATGGGCTGCTTTTGGGGAGCAGAGCGCAAATTCTGGCAAATACCGGGGGTCTATGTCAGCGCGGTTGGCTATGCAGCTGGCTATACTCCTAATCCAACCTACCAAGAGGTCTGTAGCGGACTTACCGGACACAACGAGGTAGTACTAGCTGTCTATGATCCCAAAGTTGTTAGCTATAGCCAATTGCTCAAAGTATTTTGGGAAAGCCACAATCCCACCCAGGGAATGCGCCAGGGAAATGATGTAGGTACGCAGTATCGCTCTGGTATTTACTATTGTTCTACCTCTCAAAAAGAACTGGCCGAAAACTCCAAATTAGCCTACCAACAGGCAATCAAATCTTCAGGCCATGGCAATATCACCACTGAAATTATCGAAGCGCCTGAATTTTATTTTGCTGAGGATTATCATCAACAATATCTTGCCAAAAATCCCAATGGTTACTGCGGGCTAGGTGGGATCAATGTGAGCTGTCCTCTCCCTTTGGAGATCAAAGGGCTTTAATAGTCTTGGGCTAGGGGGATGGTGAAGTGAAATTGGCTGCCTTTGTTTTTGCCTGCTGATTGAGCCCAAATTTTCCCTCCCCACCCAGTTATAATCTGACGACATATAGCAAGGCCCAGACCAGTACCACCTGCACTGCGTCTGAGAGCCCCTTCTTCTTGATAGAAAAGATCAAAAATTGTCTCTAATAGGTTTGGTTCTATTCCTCTACCGGTATCGGCTATTGTAACTTCTAGAAAATTAGGATCTTGTTTATCTGTCAGAGCTGATATAGTCACCTTTCCTTTAGCGCTAGTGAATTTACAGGCATTATCTAGTAATTTACAGATTACCTCTACAAGCCATTCCCCATCAGCTTGGATTAGCGGAAGTGCTTTAGGAACCAAATTTTTAATAGTCGCAATTTCAATATTGCGAGAACGGGCATAGAGATTACTCAAGGATAATTCTACACATTCTGGAAGAGAAAGTGGCTCGGGATGCCAGAGTACTCTGCCACTTTCTAATTGGGAAAGGGTGAGAAAATCTTGGATTAATTTACGCATTCTTTCGGCATCTTCTAAAGCCGTACTAAGCATCACCTGGCGCAATTCAGATGTAATATTAGGTTCATTGGCCAAACTTTCTAAGCAGACTTGGATGGTCGATAGGGGAGTTCTGAGCTCATGGTCAGTAATTGCTACTAAATTGGAGCGTGTGCGATCTAAGGCAGCCAATTGCTCATTGAGATCTTGTAAATTAGCATAAGACTCAGCTTGAATCAGCGCCACACCCACTTGTACTGCAATAGCATCGACTAGATTGATATCTTCCCTTCCCCAAACTATAGTTTGAGAATCGCAGTGATGAAGTTCCACCATCCCCAATAAATTTCCTTGGTACATAACAGGAACCAGAAGCCAGGAAAAAATAGAAGAATTTTGCACCAGTTCTTGCAACCCATTAATTCTAGGATCAGCCAAAGTATCATCTATATTGATAGATTCGCGCCGAGTAATGATTTCTTGGAAAAAAGGGTTGTCTTTGAGAGGCCAGCTTGTGCCTTTTAGTGAAGATATTCCTTCTTTTAAGTACTCATATTCTAGCTTAACCTGCTCGTCATTTTCGGTGCAGCGATAGATTAGGCAGCGACAGATATTGAGCCTTTGTCCTAGTTGTTTGACTGCTATTTCTAAGATTTCTTCAGGGTTAAGAGATCTTCTGATAGTAGTTGTAAGAGCGTTGATTAGTCTTTCTTTTTCTTCTTTGAGAGCCAGAGTTTTATTAGTTTTGATTAATTTATACTGCGCCGCTTGTAGGTATGCTACTAGTCTTTCTACAAAAGGATCAGGATTAATTTGAAAAGAATCCAGACGCGAGAGATTAACTAGCTTTCTGGGAGATTGGAAATATTCTGCCCGGGCTCTGGCAACTTTTTCTTCTAATTCAGGCCGGTAAACCAAGACTCTTTCTAGAATAATCTCGGCTGCTCTTTGGCTCAACTTACGCTCGCAAGTCCAGATTCCCTCAAAACGACGATTGCTATCACTATTGGCTGGACTATCTGCTACATAATTTTTCTCCCGACAGGTTAAACAACTGGTGAAAGTATGACTGACGACTACCAGATGCCATTCTTGAGCTAAGACATCTGTCGGTTCAAAGGCTACCATTTCATATTCGCCGGAAAAATTAACAAAATCTGTTTCAGGTGAGGCTAAAACATAGACTTGCTGGCTTTTTTGGGCAACTTTTTTGTACCGTTGCGTCTCTTGGCGATAAAATCTCTCCTTCTGAAAAGTGGCGATTACTAGAGGCTGATCATCCCCAGCTAATACTAAATCCTCCATAGCGTGAGATAGAGCAGTTAGTGAAGATTTAAAATACATCTGTGCACGCCAATCGGGAAAGGCTTCTAGAAGCTCTGATACGATAGATTTAGCAAAGACCATTGTTTCTAGTTAAGGAAATCTCAATTTATCTGGAGTGCTGCTCTATCAACAATAGCATTTGGTACCTCAATTAGTCGCAGTAGCAATGCTAATTCACTGATTTTGGGAGGAATTTTTAATTTATATTACAACGATTGTGCTGGCATTGTTTTTTTGACATGTTTCTTAACTTCTTCTATGATGAGACAAAATATTTGATGATTTAATTTAAAGTGAAGCTATCTGTTTATCACACGCCAGAACTGACCCCTAGTGAATTCTTACCCGATACTGCAGTTGTCATAGACGTACTAAGAGCTACCACTACAATAGCCACTGCCCTAGATGTCGGAGCCGAGGCTGTAGCTGCCTATAGAAGCATCGATAATTTAATGCAAGATAGCCAAGATTGGCCTGAAACGCTTAGATTACGGGCAGGTGAAAGAGGAGGATCTAAGGTTGAGGGTTGTGATTTGGGCAATTCTCCGCTGGAATTTAGCCCTGAGCAAATGAAAAATAAAAGGCTCTTTATTAGTACCACTAATGGGACAAGAGCTATTGAGTCAGTGACTAAAGCTTCTACCGTACTAACTTCGGCTTTTATCAACCGAAAAGCTACAGTTGATTATCTTTTAGAAAAAGATAATCATCAAAGCGTTTGGCTAGTGGGTTCAGGTTGGGAAGGAGGTTATTCTTTAGAAGATACAGCTTTAGCCGGCGCCCTAGCTAAGTTGCTTTTGGAAAATACAAAAGTGCCCATTACAATTGAAAATGATGAGGTTATAGCCGCAGTTGCTCTTTATAGTCAGTGGGAAGATCGCTTATTGGATCTTTTTTACCAAGCAAGTCACGGTAAAAGACTTTTAGGTTTAGGTTGTCAAAAAGATTTAGAATACTGCTCCAGTTTAGATATTATTGACACATTGCCCATCCAAAAAGAAAAAGGTGTATTTGTTAAATTAGATGTATGAACCAAGCTAAGACAATTGCTATTATTACTGGGGGAATTTCTTTGCTTCTGGCGATAGGCTACCTGATATTGGTACAGTTGCTAGATTTTCGTGGAGAAATGATTCCAGCTCCTATTTTTGAGATGATTCTACCTTGACCTATGTCTTTATTAATAGTGATCCTAAACTACAAAACGGCTCAATTGACCATAGATTGTTTGGGATCTCTGGCACAGGAAGTCTCGAAGCTATCACCATTTACTAAAGTAGCAGTCGTAGACAATGCTTCTGCAGATGGATCTAGTGAAAAAATCCAACAAGCTATCACTCAAAACCAATGGCAAGATTGGGTAAGTCTAATTGATTCTCCCCAAAATGGTGGTTATGCTATGGGGAACAATTTTGCTATAAGAGAAGCTCTATCTTCAGATGCTCCACCAGATTATGTCTTGCTACTTAACCCTGATACTGTTATTAGAGCTGGAGCTGTTCAAGAGCTTGTCAAGTTTATGGAAGCTAATCCTAAAGTTGGTATTGCTGGCAGCAGACTAGAAGATCCAGATGGCACTGCTCAATGTTCTGCTTTTCGCTTTCCTAGTATCTGGAGCGAAATGGATTCTACCTTGCGTTTGGGTTTAGTGTCCAAGCTGTTTTCTCAATATGTTATAGCTCTGCCGATACCAGATCAAAACTGTCAAGTTGATTGGGTAGCAGGCGCCAGTATGATTGTCAGAAAAGCAGTTTTTGATAAAATCGGCTTGCTCGATGAAGAATATTTTATGTACTTTGAAGAGCTGGATTTTTGTCTGCAGGCTCATAGAGTTGGCTGGGAATGCTGGTATGTTCCCAGTAGTAGAGTTGTCCATTTAGTGGGACAAAGTTCGGGTGTAACCAATACCACTGGGCTTCTTAAGCGTCGCCCCCAATATTGGTTTGATTCGCGCAATCGTTATTTCCTCAAAAATCACAGTAAATCTTATAAAATACTCACAGATTTTATAGTAGTACTCTCCTATCTTGTCTGGTCAATTCGTCGTATTATTCAAAACAAACCCCCAGCTGATCCACCTTATTTTCTACAGGATTTTCTCAAAAACATCCTGCCTGCAAAAGAGCAGTTGGGATTATTTGAGCAAATTAAAGAAGATTGGATAGCCCATGGCAAAGACTGGACCAAACCAGGTTTTAGGGCAGTAGCGGTTGCTCGTTTTGGTCAGTGGCGTATGGGGGTTGAACCTAAAATTTTGCGCGCTCCTTTGAGCATTATTTACCGATTCTTTTACCGCTATGTGCGAAATGTCTATGGTATAGACTTACCCTATACAGTACAGTTGGGGCGCAGGGTGATTATTGAACATCAAAGTGCAATCATCATCCATGGTTATGCTGAAATTGGAGATGATTCAATTTTGCGCCAAGGGGTAACTTTAGGTAATCGTTATTTAGATCACCCTTTAGAAGCACCCAAGTTAGGAAAAAAAGTTAATGTAGGAGCAGGTGCCAAAATTTTAGGTGGGGTTAATATTGGCGATGGAGTCAATATTGGGGCAAATGCTGTGGTTCTTAAAGATATTCCTGCATATCACACAGCAATCGGTATTCCGGCTAAACTGCTGCCACCGAAGTCTTCAACTTCTATAATTTCAGAATAGACCCTATATTTTTTAATTTTTATGCAATTTACTAGCAGTCAGAGCGAATTAAGTAATCATCTTTCTCTTGTAAGTCGTGTGGTGCCCTCGCGTCCCAATCATCCAATTCTGGCTAATGTTTTGCTTGAAGCCGATGCTGAAAATGGGCTAGTTAGCTTGACAGGATTTGATTTAAGCATTGGGATTAAGACTGAATTTGCGGCCAATGTGCTCAAAAGTGGCAAGGTTACTCTTCCTGCCAAACTTCTCAATGATATTGTTTCGCGTTTGCCAGAAGGTGAACTGACCTTAAAACAGAGCGCTCAAGATGAAGAAACTATTAATTTAGTTTCTACCTCTGGGGAATTTCAAATCAGAGGGTTAAACGCCTCTCAGTACCCAAATTTTCCTACTCTAGATGAAGCAGATCCCTTGATTTTGCCTATAGCAGCGCTCATTGAAGGTCTCAAAGGTGTGCTCTTTGCTGCTAGCAATGAAGATACCAAGCAAATATTAACAGGAGTACACCTCAAAGGAAACCAAGAACAACTAGAGTTTGCTGCTACTGATTCTCACCGTTTAGCAGTAGTAGAGACCCCCTTAGAAGAAAGCGCCTCCCAAGAAAGTAAATTAAATCTATCTGTGACTATTCCAGCTAAAGCTCTGCGAGAATTAGAGAGAATTATTTCTAGTCGCTTGGAAGATGAAACAATCACACTTTATGTCAGCGATGGTCAGCTTGCTTTTGATTCAGGTGCCCAGCGTTTAGTCTCTCGAAAATTAGATGGTAATTATCCTGCCTATAGTCAACTGATTCCAAAAAGCTTTAAAAGAACCGCAGCGATTGAACGCAAAAGCCTAATCAGCAAATTAGAGTTAGTTTCAGTCCTAGCTGATCAGAAAAACCACCTAGTCAAGTTCAGCCTAGATACTAAAAAAAGTGAAGTTGAACTTTCAGTAGATGCCCAAGAACTTGGCAATGCTAAAGAGATAATTGCTGCTGATATCACTGGAGATAGTGGTGAAATAGCCTTTAATGTTAAATATCTTTTAGATGGACTCAAGGCACTTCCTTCTACTGATATTCTCATGCAGTTCAACGAGCCTAACCAGCCTGTGATTTTTAGTCCTCTTGGTGGTGCCAAGATGACCTATCTAGTAATGCCTGTTCAGATAATAAAATGAACAAAAATACCGAAAACCAACAAGTATCTGGAGATTTATTAAAGTTAAACAAACAAAATAAAAATCTTATCCCCCTACTTTTTTTATTAGGTATTTCTCTTGTTGGTTTTTGGGCAATCAAAACAATCTCTTCTAATAGCATAGCTAAAAAAGAAAGACCTCCCAAAGCCAATATAGTCAAAGTCGCAACTATCAAGGAGCAGTCAGTTCCAGTTCAACTAGAAGCTATTGGCAATGTGCAATCTGACTTGGTAGTTTCTATTACACCACAAGCCAGCGGGCAGATCACTGGAGTTTATTTTAAAAAAGGACAGGAAGTTAAAAAGGGGCAGTTGCTCTTTACCCTTGATCCGCGCAGCCAAGATGCCTCTTTGGCTCAAGCTAGAGCAGTAATTACTAAAGATCAAGCCATGATTGATCAAGCCAGAGCTACTCTTGCCAAAGATCAAGGACAAGTCGAACAAGCCAGAGCTACTTTGGCTAAAGATGGAGCATTCGTCAAACAGGCTATTGCTATTTTGAATAAAGATACTGCGCAGGCTAAATACAGCCAATCGGCTAGTGAACGCTATAACTCGCTCTTCAAAAGTGGGGCTGTCAGTTTAGATCAAGCTCAGCAGTACAATTCTACCGCTCAAGCATCCAAGTCAACTCTCATAGCAGATCAAGAGGCAATCGCTAATGCCAAACAAGTAGTCAACGGTGATAAATTAGCTATTAAAAATGCTCAAGAAGTTGTTAAAGGAGATATAGCTGCAATTGCCAATGCTCAAGCTGTCAAAAAAACAGATCAAGCAGCACTAGAAAACCTGCAAGTTCAAGCGAGCTATACAAAAATTTATTCTCCTATTGATGGCAAAGCTGGCAATATCTTAATTAACCAGGGTAATATCGTCCAGGCTAATAGTACCAGTCCTTTGGTAACCATTGCCAGAATTCGCCCGATTCAGGTCTCTTTTTCCATTGCTGAAGCCAAACTGCCTTTAGTTAGAAAATATATAAGCCAAGGTAAGCTCAAAGTGGATGTCGCCTTTGCCAATGATAATCTTCACAGTCAAGGGTATCTAAGCTTTATAAATAATACGATTGACAGCTCTACAGGGACAGTTCAGCTAATTGGTGATTTTGAAAATAAAGAGGGGCATCTTTTTCCCGGTCAGTTTGTCAATACAACATTAACTCTATCTCAGATGCCCAAGGCTAAAGTTGTTCCTTCTCAGGCGGTACAAATTGGACCTAATGGGCAGTTTGTTTTTGTGCTAGATCGAGAAGATATGACCGTGCAAAACATACCAGTTACTGCCACCAATACAATAAATGGGCTCTCTGTGCTGGAAAAAGCAGAGGTTGAAGTTGGCGATGAAGTAGTAATTGATGGACAGGCTAATCTTGTCTCAGGGGATAAAGTCAGAATATCTAGTAAAGCCCATCATCATTCGCCTAAAAAAGATTCAGATTCATGAACCTTTCTGAGATATTCATTCGCCGTCCGATTATGACCACCTTGGTCACGGCGGCAATTATTATTTTTGGTTGGATGAGCTACAATTCTCTGCCAATTAGCGATCTGCCCAATGTGGACTATCCTACTATCCAGGTAAGCGCTGCCAGAGAGGGATCTAGCCCAGAGACTATGGCTAATTCGGTAACCAGACCACTAGAAAAACAATTTTCCAGTATAGCCGGATTAGATCTTTTGACTTCCTCTTCTACATTGGGAAAAGCCCAGATCACTTTACAATTCAACTTAACTAGAGGGATTGATGATGCTGCCCAGGATGTAGAAGCGGCTATCGCAGCAGCTTCTGGTTTGATTCCCAATGATCTTCCCAATCCACCTAGCTATAGTAAAGTTAACCCTAGCGATCAGCCAATTCTCTATCTCTATTTGACCTCGGCAACGCTGCCACTTTCCGAGGTAGATAGCTACGCCCAGACATATCTAGCTCAAAAGCTCTCTACTATAGATGGAGTGGCTCAAGTTGGTATCTATGGCTCTGCCAAGTATGCAGTCAGAATTCAGATGGACGCCCAGAAATTAGCCAGTCAGCAAATAGGCTTACAACAGATACAAAATGCCATCAGCCAAGGTAATGTCAATTTACCTACTGGCTTACTTTCTGGCGAGCATAAAAATTTTACAGTACAAACCAATGGTCAATTAGAAAATGCCCAGGCCTATAGAAAATTGATTGTCTCTTATGTCAAAGGCTCTCCAGTCTATCTTGAACAATTAGGCCGAGTTGTTGACAGCGTAGAAGATGACAAGGTTGCTAGTTGGTACAACAACGATAGAGCTATTATTCTATCAATTCGGCGCCAGCCTGGGACCAATACTGTCAAGATAGTCGATACGATTACTAAGCTATTACCTAAATTGCAAAAGGAGATCCCTGGCTCTATCAAAATCGGGATACTCTATGATGCTTCGCAGGCAATTCGCGATTCGGTAAAAGATGTAACTTTCACTTTAGTTTTAACTGTAATACTAGTTGTTCTAGTGATCTTTCTTTTTTTAAATAACCTTGAGTCGACCTTGATTCCCAGTTTGGCACTGCCTGTCTCGTTGATCGGTACTTTTGCCATTATGTATCAGCTCAACTACTCTCTAGATAATCTTTCTTTGCTGGCTTTAACTCTTTCGGTAGGCTTTGTAGTCGATGATGCCATAGTGATGCTGGAGAACATTGTTCGACATTTGGAGATGGGCGAAAGACCTCTAGAAGCTGCGCTCAATGGTTCTAAAGAAATTAGCTTCACTATAGTTTCAATGACTCTTTCTCTAGTTGCAGTCTTTATTCCCATGCTATTTATGGGTGAATTATTGGGCAGACTATTTCATGAATTTGCTGTGACAATTGCTGTATCGATCTTGGTCTCAGGTTTTGTCTCACTCAGCCTAACTCCCATGCTCTGTAGTCGTTTTCTGCGCCCAAATAGAGAACAAGCTAATGTTTATCACTGGAGTGAGCGCTTTTTTGCCTCTTTACTAAATCTATATGACTGGAGTTTAAAAAAGGCCCTCAAATATCATCGCACTATAATGATACTCTCTGCTTTGATGTTTCTAGTGACAATATGGCTATTTATAATAGTACCTAAGGGATTGATTCCCAGTGAAGATAGAGGGCAAATCGTTGCTATTACTCAAGCTGCAGCAGATACCTCCTTTGATTTACTGCAAGCTCATCAAAGACAAGTAACTAATTTAATTGCTCAAAATTCTAACGTAGAAGCTATTAATTCCAACATTGGAGCTCAAACTAGTTCTACTGGTTCTGCTTCAGTAGTTCCTACTAATTCAGGTAGCCTATTTATTCGTCTCAAACCAAGGTCCGAGCGTCATCAAAATGCCGATGAAATCATCCAGGATCTGCGCTCTCAACTGGCAAATATCACTGGAATTAAAGTATTTTTGCAAAATCCACCTGCGCTTCCTATCGGTACTCAGCAGACTACTGGGCTATATCAATTAGGACTCCAATCACCCGATAACAAATCTCTTGCTCAATACGTCCCTCAATTAGAAGAAAAATTGAGACAATTAGAACTTTTGCAAGATGTTAACAGTGATCTAGAAATGACAGCTCAGATCAAAATCACTATCAATCGTGATAAAGCAACTAGTTACAATATATCTGCTTCTCAGATTGAAACTACTCTTAGAAATGCCTACGGTTCCTATCAAGTATCTACTATTTATGGCGCTGCGAATGAATACAAGGTTATCCTGGAGTTACAACCAGAAGATCAACAAGATCTCAATTCACTGCTTTCGCTTTATGTCATCTCTAGCACTGGTCAAGCAGTACCACTGAGAACCTTTACTACTATTTCCCAAACTACTACTCCTTTGCTGATAAATCATGCAGGAAGAATGAGTTCTGCCACGATTTCTTATAATTTAGCTCCTGGAGCTTCTTTAGGTACAGCTAACCAGCAGATAGAAAAAATAGTCAAAAAAACTATTCCCTCTGATATCAATAGTAGTTTTCAAGGAGCCAGCCAGGTTTTTGAAAACTCTCTACCTAGTTTGTTATTACTTTTAGTAATAGCTATTTTGGTAATCTATCTGATTTTAGGAATTCTCTATGAAGATTTTATCCATCCTTTGACTATTCTGTCGGGTTTACCATCTGCAGGCTTTGGCGCTTTGGTAACTCTTTTGTTGTTTGGAATTGAGCTGAATGTCTATTCTTTTATTGGAATTATTTTGTTAGTTGGTATTGTCAAAAAAAATGGGATCATGATGGTGGATTTTGCCATTGATGCCCAAAGAACAGAGGCAATCAAGCCATCAGAGGCAATTTATCAAGCTTGTTTAGTGAGATTTCGCCCAATTATGATGACTACTATGGCCGCGTTGATGGGCGCAATGCCTATTGCTTTAGGAATTGGTGCTGGCTCTGAAGTCAGAAGGCCTTTGGGTATTGCGGTAGTTGGCGGGCTTATTTTTTCGCAGATTCTCACTCTCTATTTAACACCTGTGGTCTATATCTATATGGAAAGTGCTCGTAAACAGTTCAAATTAGATCGCATCTTTTCTAGTGGAGAAATCAGCTAAGGTTATTTGCATTATGACTCTAGTGCCTGCGGCTTTGCGCTCTCGCAATTATCAACTGTTCTTTTTTGGCCAGGGCATTTCTTTGATTGGCACTTGGATTACTCAGTTAGCGACAGTCTGGCTAGTTTACCAATTGACAGGTTCAGCTTTGATGCTTGGGTTTGTTGGCTTTATTTCCCAGATTCCCAATTTTCTATTTGGGCCTTTTGGGGGTTTGATTGCAGAGCGCAGTAATCGTCATCGCCTGTTGATTATCACCCAGATTTTGGCAATGTTGCAATCTTTTGCTTTAGCCATATTGAGCCTATCAGGTAAGATTAATATCTCTGCAATCATAACTTTGAGCTTTTGCCAAGGATTGATCAATGCCATTGATGCTCCTACTAGGCAGACTTTTGTCAAGGATATGATAGAGAGCCCAGATGATCTAATCAGCGCTATTGGGCTTAACTCCTCTTTAATTAACTGTGCAAGGTTGATTGGACCTGCTACCGGTGGAATTTTAATTGCTCAGCTGGGAGCTGGCTATTGTTTTGTAATTGATGGTTTTAGCTATCTAGCGGTAATTGGCGGATTGTTACTGATGCGCTTCCCAATAAAACCCAAGCTAATCAGTATTAAATTAAATCCATTGCAAAGTATTAAAGAGGGCTTTGACTACGCTTTTAGTTTTTTGCCAATCAGATCGGTTTTGCTGTTGATCATAGTCTTTAGTTTGATGATCATGCCCTATTCTTCCTTGATGCCAATATTTGCAATTGAGATTCTCAAGGGTGATGCTCATACTCTTGGTTTTTTACTGGCCAGCTCGGGTATTGGTTCACTAATTGGTGGGATCTATATGATTTCGCGCAAAAGTATTATTGGTTTGGAAAATGTGATTTCTTTTTCTCTTTTTATTTCAGGATCCGGTTTGATGCTTTTGGCTTTTACCAGGGTATTTTGGCTCTCTTTTGCTACGCTTTTTTTAGTTGGCTTTGGTTCAATCTTGCAAATGATTGCCAGTAATACGCTCATTCAAATTTTGGTCGAAGATGACAAGCGTGGAAGAGTATTGAGTCTTTATACAACTGCGGTTTTAGGAGTTAGTCCTTTTGGCTGTTTGCTCGATGGGGTTTTAGCTCGTTATGTTGGCGTTCAGGTGACTTTGATTTTCAATGGGGTCTTTTGCCTGCTAGCAGCAATACTCTTTGCCAGAAAGTTAAAAAACTTTAGAATAAGTGGTACTCAGATATGAACTTTGCTGAGATCTTTATCCGTAGGCCGGTGATGACTACTTTAGTGATGTTGGCTATTTTGATCTTTGGGGTGATGAGTTATTTCAAACTGCCGATTAGCTCTCTGCCCAATGTCGACTATCCTTTTATCAATGTCAGTGCTAATTTGCCTGGTGCTACACCTGAAAC
The DNA here is from genome assembly GCA_903887375.1 of uncultured cyanobacterium. Classification (GTDB taxonomy): domain Bacteria; phylum Cyanobacteriota; class Cyanobacteriia; order Cyanobacteriales; family Microcystaceae; genus CAISPN01. Next base: position 5,069 of record CAISPN010000046.1, on the reverse strand, counting down.
GATGGCTTCTTCTGTGGCAGCCCCTCTAGAGCGACACTTTAGCGAAATTGCCGGACTTAATTCCTTTAACTCTACCAGCTCTACTGGTAGCACTAGTATATCTTTGCAATTTGATTTCTCGCGTAATATTGCAGGAGCTGCTAAAGATGTGCAAGCGGCAATTTCGGCCTCAGCCGGTCAATTGCCAAGTGGTTTACCTAAACCGCCAAGTTATCGCAAGGTAAATCCTTCTGTTGTACCTATTCTCTATCTCTATCTCTATTCAGATACCTTACCTATCCAGACAGTCGATCAGAATGCAGAAATAACAATCGCCCAACCTTTATCTATGGTCGATGGGGTGGCTCAGGTGATGGTTTACGGGCAAAAACAATATGCTATCAGGATTCAATTAGATCCTAGAGAATTGGCTTCTAGAGAAATTGGCTTAGACCAAATTGCTACAACCATAGAGCAAGGTAGTGTCTATTTACCCAATGGGATGGTCTCAGGAGCGCAAAAAAGCCTTCTGGTTCAAGCTGATGGTCAGCTAAATAACGCATCTGATTATAGCAGGCTGATTGTCAGCTATAAGAATGGTCAAGTTGTCCGGCTTGAAGATCTAGGACAAGTTCTCGATAGCATCCAAAATAACAAAGTCTCTAATCGCTTTAGTGATCAAAAAGTAACAAATCACCCGGCCATAATGCTGGCAGTACAACCTCAACCTGGCGCCAATACAGTACAAATTGTCGATGTAATCAAAACAATGTTGCCTTCACTAAAAGCCCTGATCCCTCAATCAATTGAGATGGGAATTTTTTATGATCGCTCATTATCAGTGCGCGCTTCGATCAATGATGTCAAATTCACCCTGATTCTTTCGATAGTTCTGGTGATCATTGTGATCTTTGCTTTTTTAGGAGATCTTAGAGCTACCATTATTCCTAGCTTAGCTTTGCCAGTGGCTATCATTGGGACTTTTGCGGCAATGTATTTATTGGGTTTTTCGCTAAATAACCTTTCGCTGTTGGCTTTGACTCTTTCGGTGGGTTTTGTCGTTGATGACGCCATAGTAGTACTAGAAAATATAGTTCGTTATAGGGAAATGGGGCAATCACCTTTAGCTTCGTCCTTGAAAGGTTCCCAAGAAGTGGGTTTTACTATAGTCTCTATGACACTTTCACTAGTTGCTGTCTTTATCCCGATCATCTTTATGGGAGGTTTGGTTGGTAGATTGTTTCATGAGTTTGCAATCACTATCAGTATTGCTATTTTAATCTCTGGTTTTGTCTCTCTCAGTTTGACCCCAATGCTCTGTAGTCGCTTTCTCAAGTCTGTAAATCAGCACAGTCAAAGTAAGTGGCTGCAAATCTCAGAAAAGTTTTTTGCTATTTTACTAGATGGCTACCGAAGAAGCTTGAGCGTAGTTTTGGAGTACCGCTTGGTCACTTTGGTTTTTTCTTTAGTAATACTATTATTTACTATTTACTTATTTACAGTAGTGCCTAAGGGTTTTATCCCCAATGAAGAAACAGGTTTAATCATAGCCAATACTAAAGCAGCTCAAGATATTTCCTTTGAAGATATGTTGCTCCATCAACAAAAAGTTGTCAATATCTTACGCAAAGACCCTAATATAACTTTGATCAACTCAACTGTCGGTGCGGCAGGACCCAATCCTTCAGTTAATACCGGCAGGATCAATATAAGGCTCAAACCACGCTCAAAAAGAAAAAGTTCTGCTGAAGAGATTATTCATAAACTCAATCCTAAATTGCGCCGTGTGACTGGCATTTCTACTTTTTTGCGTATTCCACCTTCAATTGCCATTGGTGGTCAACAGACTAATTCTCCTTATCAGTTCACCTTGCAAAGCCCTAACTTTGAAGATCTAAAGCGCTATATTCCTCCTTTATTAGAACGGATTAAGGAAATACCCGGCTTGCGTGGGGTAGATAGTGATCTACAATTGGGAACTCCCCAGATACAAGTTCAAGTAGATCAAGCAAAAGCATTTACTATGGGTATCACTGCTGCTCAGGTTCAAAAAACACTAGGTAATGCCTATGGTTCTAGTCAAATCTCTACTCTCTACACTCCTAAAGATCAATACTATGTAATTTTAGAAGTGCTGCCTGAATTTCAAAGGGATCCTGGTGCCTTGTCTATGATTTACTTAACCTCTAATAAAGGGCAAGCTGTACCCTTGAGTACTATTGCCAAAATTACAGAAAATGTAGGTCCACTGACTGTCAATCATCTAGGACAACTTCCCGCAGCTACTATATCTTTTGATACTGAAATAGGCACATCACTTTCCCAGGCAACCGAAGCAATTGACCAAATCACTAAAGAGATACTACCTCAAAATATAGTTACCAGTTTTCAAGGACAGGCTCAGATTTTTCAGCAGTCATTTCAGGATTTGGGCTTGCTTTTGCTAGTTTCTATTCTGGTGATTTATCTTATTTTGGGTATTCTCTATGAAGATTTTATTCACCCTTTGACTATTCTTTCTGGTTTACCATCAGCTGGTTTTGGCGCGCTGTTGACTTTGTTGGTTTTTGGTGTTGAGCTAAATCTCTATTCTTTTATAGGCATGATCTTATTAGTAGGTATTGTTAAAAAAAATGGAATCATGTTGGTAGATTTTGCCATTGAAGCCCAGCGCCGGCATGCTAAAAATTCGTTTGATGCCATTTTTGAAGCGGCTATAGTGCGTTTTCGTCCGATTATGATGACGACTATGGCAGCTTTAATTGGCACCTTGCCTATTGCTTTAGGAGCTGGCTCTGGTTCAGAAATTCGCAAACCTCTGGGTATTGCTGTTGTTGGTGGTCTTTTGTTTTCTCAGATTCTTACTCTTTATTTGACCCCAGTTTTCTATACTTATCTAGAAGAATTACGGGAAAAACTTTAATCATCCTTTTGAGCTACTAGTCTCTAATATTATGTTTTTGCAGAAAGTTTCTGACTTCTTGTTCTACTATGGGACTAAATTTCTCGTCAATGAAACTTAGCTTGAAGTTATTTCCTTTACTGAGATATAAGGCATAGGCAGATGTAAGGTAAGGGAGATAGTCTGCATTTTGGGCAACATGTACTTCGGTAAAAGCAAGTACCATACTATCAAAGTAGACATGTAGCTTATTGGGATTGGGCAATTCAATATCGCCAATTGATTGAACTGAAGAGGTTATACCACCATCTAGTACTGAAAAATCTACATGCGCTTGGCCTTCTGCTAAGAGCAAGTACTTGTTAGGACTATTGAGGGCAACAAATGAACTAATCTGTTCAAATATTGGGGGAGTAGCAGGATCGTAACTACCTGAGCCCAAGAGCACCGGTACATTAATTTTGGCAATTCCCTCTTTGCCAAACATAGCACGATTGACAGGATTAACGGCCATAACAGCAACTACTCGTTCATCTCGAAAATTGTAATCCTTATGAGGTAGTTCCAGCGCTCGACATTGCAAGATTAAGGCAGTATTTAAAAAGGCATATTGACTTTTATTGCATTCATGATCTAAATAATCAAAATTTATTTTGGCTCCTACTACTGAAAGGGCTGTATATCCACCAAAAGAATGGCCCACAACACCAACTTTTTTGAGATTTAGTTTTCCCTCAAACTGGCTTTGATTGCGACGCTCTAGTTCATCAATGAGAAAGCTAATGTCCAAAGGTCGATTGATGAATTCATCGACATCAAAAATATTGCGATGTAATCCCGCAAACATATCTTCTAAGTACTGAAGATCGCTGCCGGGATGTTGAGGTAAAGCTACAACAAAACCATAGGTAGCTAAATGTTTTGCCCTGTTAGCAAAGTCTTCTGGTCTAGAAGCCAAGCCATGAGAAACAAGTACAACTGGCGTAGATCCTTGACGATATGTAGTGGGTCTGAAAACTAAAACATAAAATTTGCGATTGCGCTTAGTATCTTCTAAGTGCCATGTTTCTTCTTTAACTTCAAATTTACCAGAGCGCTCAAGATCTCCTGATTTGGTAAAATCTATCGGTATTATATTGGTTTTAGCTTCTTCAATTGTCCACTGGCGCATTTTGGCAACAAATAATTCAGTTCCCCCAATCGCATTTGATAGGCGCTGAGAGAGTGACAATATAAATTCACCAGGAAATTCCAAATTGGTAGGGTATTTTTCTAGAAAACCTAGTAGGGTGAATCCTCCAGGCTGGAAGGCTGATTGAACTATAGCGCCTCTTAAGGCATATTTACCATTGATGTTCCCTTCTATAGTTACTGCTTTACCCATACGATAAAGAAACTGTTCTCCCATAGCACTATTGAGAAAACGGGAAGTTCTAACAGGATCTATAGGTATCTTCTTGGTGAGGAGGTTTCTAAATTCTTCAAGATCCTTAGAACCTATCATATTGGCATAGGGCGCTAGTTTATCGTCTACTTTACCGGTTTCAGCAAAGGTCTTGAGTGAGGCAACTGGCAGATTTAATTTCAATGATCCATAGGTAAAAACAAGGTTTTCAGCCGCTTTTGCTGGAAGAAGAGTGCTAAGGCCAACAAACAAGCCCAAAACTAACGATGATCCAAACGTTTTTAGCATAACAAGTTAAGTATTTTGACTACTATGTGACAATATACAACATATTATCAATTGATTGATAGGGTTTTGAGAATAAATTTTTACTAAGAATCTTAGATGAAATAGCCTATTAAACTCCTGATAGTTATGATTAATAGTGCTTTTGCTAGAATATGTTATCTAGATAAATATTCCTTAAAAACTCTATATTTTTGTCGGATATATTATCTTTTTATTGTCTTAACTTAGAAATAAATCTATGGTCAATTGAAAAACTGATGGTTACTATGAAGATGTTGAATAAAAAACAAATTAAGGAGTTACCTTATCATGTCAACTATCGCTATTAACGACCTAAACGTTGTTTCCACTCTTTCTGATCTAGAAGTTAAATCTGTTGTTGGTGGTTTATTCGACTACACAAGAGTTTTTAAAATTACCTCTATTACTCAGGAAGCAGCAAACGTAGCTTTATTTGCAGGAATACAAACCATTAATCAAATCGCTGTAATCGTG
>CAISPN010000045.1 GCA_903887375.1 uncultured cyanobacterium | reverse complement strand
TTTTTATTTTATATGATAAAGTTTTTATTCTCTTTTTTGAGCTTAATTATCTTAATAAATATAAGTCTGATTAGTTTGCCGTCTCTGGCTCAGAATAATACTTCAAGCCCATCAATTAACACAGTTGTTCATGATGGGGAATATGAGATAGCGCCTATTCGCTCCCCTCTAGATAACAAAATTCTATTTGAAGTGACCACTCCCAATGCACTATATCGAAAAAAAGTATCCATGGGAGCTAGTCATGCTGAAGTTCGTGCAAAAGAAATCAATGAGCGCTTGTGGCGAGTTTTAAAAAGAACCATAGATGCCAAACAAACCCCAATAGTCTCGATTGCCACATTAAATAACAGACTAATTCTGCAAATTCGTGATGATCAATCTTCCTATCCCATTCGCCTATTGACAGTGACTGAACCAGACGCGGATCGCAATGGTGCAAGTATGGAAGAATTGGCAAAACAGTGGCAAAAAATCATCCAAGATGAAATTTCTCGTTTTCAGCAAATAGCTTCTCCTAATGCTTTTTTACAAAGATTGGGCAGAGCTTTAAAGATTTTTTTTGAACTGCTAATTGCCACTGCTATTATATGGTTCTTGCGCAAAATTTTATCCAAAAGAGAACAAGCTCTAGAAAAAATTCATCAAGAAAACTTACAGACAAATAAATTTTCACTTGAGCGTCGTTTAAAAGTTGATAAATTTCTCCAATGGGCATTATTTTGGCTTTTAATTTTGATCTGGTATTTGGGCATTGCCAGAATCATATCTATTATTCCAATATTAATGTTTTGGAGCAATTATGTATGGACAACTCCACCATTATTAATAGCAATATGGTTTTTAGTTAGTTTAGGAATTCGCCTCAGTAAGACTTTTATAGAGCGCTCTATTAACTCTTGGAAAAACATTCCTCTATTTACTGGTATTGAAAATCAAAGAATTCACTTGAGATCTAGGACTATTGCTGGAGCATTGCAAGGATTATTTACGGTTTTTTGGATTTTTCTAGGAATTGTTTGGACGCTGAGTCTGTTTAATGTGCCGACTAATTCAATTTTGGCAGGAGGAGCCTTACTGGGCTTGGCAATTTCCTTTGGTTCTCAAAATTTGATCAAAGATCTAGTTAATGGTTGTTTTATTTTAATTGAAGATCAATTTGGGATAGGGGACATTATTGAAGTAGACAATAAAAGTGGTTTAGTAGAAAACCTCAATTTACGCATAACTCAATTGAGAAATAATGAAGGTCAATTGGTAACTATTCCTAATGGCAATATCACCAGAGTCAGCAACCTTACTCGTCTTTGGTCACGTGTAGATTTTTCTATTGTGGTTGACTATGATAGTGATCCTGATTTTGTTTTGGATATTTTAAACCAAATATGCGTACAAATATATAATGATTCAAAATGGCAAGAGTATCTGCTAGAAATGCCGGAAGTATTAGGGATTGAGGATATATCCTATATGGGGATAAAAGTAGGAGTATGGCTCAAAACTATACCACTAGAGCAATGGAAAGTTGCGCGTGAATTTCGTTTACGTGTCAAGAGAGCTTTTGCTGAGCATAATATCCAAATTGGTAAACCAGAAATTACAGGATCAACACATGGAAATGAATCTTAACTCGATAACAATTTATATTAGAGTTAATATCTTTAGGATTTATATGCGTAAACTAAATCAGTATCTATTTGCTGGATTTCTAGGCACAACAATGTTTTTAAGTCCTGTCCAAGGAGCTAATGTAAAGGTAAATCAATGCCAGAAGGTTATCAATGATTATACAGGGATTTTCCTTAGAGCTTCTGATCAGACAGGAACTAGAGTTGGCGTTCTGCGCACTGGCGATATTGTAAAAGTCCTAGAGCAAAAAAAAGGTAGTAATTGGATTAAAATTAGCTATCCTAAAAAAGGCTATGTAGAATCTAAATACTTACAACCAATAGATTGTCCAGCAACTTCAAAGCCAAAAATCAAATCCAACTAAATATTTACATGAAAACAATAAAATACTTTTTTTTAACGTCCGTAGCCTTGCTAAGTTTTTCTATTGAGGGGACTGCTCAAGCTAGGCCCATTTCATCTCGTTGTGATATTTATCCAAAAGGCGATGACCGCGCAACAAAGGTTGTTAACTGCACCTACGAACAAAAGCGCAATGAAATTACAATTACCAGAAGCGATGGGATCAAATATCAACTTAAAGGTAACAACAATAAGTATACTGATCAATACGGAAAATCGGCAAGCAGACAAACAGATGGTTCAATCATTATCCTTCGTTTGAATAAAGAATCTGTTTATGTTTACCAAGGAGAAAATGCCCCTAGTACTTCAAAGCATTAGGGACAACTTTCAAAATCAATAAAAAAGGAATTTTTTAATTTCCTGCTGGAATTGGGAAGCCATTGGGTGGATTACAAGTATGACAAGCTTCCCCATTGCTGTCATACCACATTTTTTCATTAGGTAAATAGAAGAATCCACCTGATTTGGTTTTAGGAGGAATTGGAAAACCATTTTCAGGGGTGCATGTATGACAAACCATACCATCAGAAGCTATCCATTTGCCTGCTTTTTTGCTCCAGTAAATGTTTCCAGTGGCTTTATAGCGTTTCTCTTGTTGCTGGTCAGGTACTATTTTGACTAACTCATTGTCATTATTAAATGTACATCTCCCTGTTTTCCCAGTGCTTCTGATTTTATAGCTCACTGTCTTAGAAGAGATAGAGGTGATAGCCACATCAGCCATATTAGTATTGTAGTGACCAGATGCTTCAGTTTTACACTGACCTGGCATTTGCTCTTTAAGAAGCTCTGCCTGTGCTGGTCTATAGCAATCCAACAAACCAAACGAGGCGATGCTAAGTCCCGATAGACCTAGCAATAAGATATTTTTCTGAATTTGTAACATTTTAACCTTCTTTAAGTTTTACTACTGAGATTGGAGTAAACATATTCTCAGGATAATGATCGTGATGATGATGATCATGGTGATCATCATCCTGAGAAAGAAATGCATTTTCTAAAGCCAAAGGAACTCCATGAGGAGTGTTCCTAATAGCTTTTTTCCATAATCGTAAACTATTTTGATAGGATTGGAAATCGCTTAAGCCACGCTCAAAACAGAGCTTTTCAAGAGCGCTCAACCAATGAGAATAATAAGTGTCGCCGCGATCGGGATCACCTTGAGCTTGAGCTAGCTTAATTTGCTCGCTGAAAATTTCTACCCATTCACTACAGGTCAAAAACCCCTGCTTAATTAGTATATTACCAATGGCAAAAGCCTCGGCTTCCCAGGAATCTTGAAAGATTGGATAACCATCTCCTTTAAGCAAAGGCGCGATGGGCTCGTTTGCGAGCTCTTCAAGTATAGATTGTATTTCACTCATGGTTTTAAACTCCTCATATAGGGCTCAAATAAATCAGCATATATAATAGTACGCGGATCTACATTATCCCTACCCCAAATCTGCTGACCCTCAAAACGCACATTATAAAGTGGGGTATAGAATTTTTGACGGCCTCTAGAAGCTACATCTGGATAAGGCGCGTAGTATTTCCCCTGAAACTGAATTTGTCCTTTTTTGTTGCGTCTTTCTTGGGCTAAACCATAATAGGCTACAACTGTACCAACTTTGTTGCGAAAATAAGGATATTCTCTAGTATGTCCAGCGGCAAACTGGTTAATACATTGAATTTTATCTCCAACTTTAAATTTGGGTTTACTACCTATAGCCTCAATTGAGCCAGCTTTTCCAGGATCATATTCAGATGATTGATAAAGTCCATTTTGATCAGGGATTCCACAACCGGGAACTGCCTGTTTATAAGCTTTTTCCCTAATAGCTTGTGCCCTGGAATAAGCAGCAGTACTGGTAATTTTTCTGGCAGAAAGCTCGCTAGAAGAAAGTCCAAGCTCCTTGCCGTACATAGTAAAAAGTGAACAGAGAGTTTCTAACCAGAGACCATAGTAAGAATTATTCATATAGTCACGAGGATTCATGGTTTCTCTGCCCCAACGAGCAGCATCTAATCCCCAAAATGGTTGAGCTTGCCCTGGCTTTACTCCATTGTCTAGCTTGGTTACTAAAACAGCCGAAAAAGAGGTTAAAACTCCCTCCCATTCTTCTAACCAAGCTTGATTGTCGGGTTGATCTTTGTGGGGTATTTTGTCATAACCTTCCCAACCTTGTAGAAAATGTGGACCTTCCATATTAAACCGTCATCCTTAAGATTAAATTTAGCTATAGAGAATTTCAGCTCCTAGCATAGAATTGCGGGTGATTCTTTGGCAAAGCTCATGCTCACTCAAACCAGACCAAGAATTTGGCATCTCTGGTATGACAAAAAATCTAACTTCCGAATTGGAATCCCAAACTCGCAGTTCACTGATATTGTCAATATAGGTTTTGAATTGTTTTTCTCTTCCAGGTTTACCATGATTACTCTCTTGAGCAAATTCTTTTAATATTCCCAGAGGATCAGATACACTGCGAGCTCGGTATTGCTGAGATTTGTACCACATTGGCTGTATGCCCAAAAGAGCCTGGGGATAACAAGAGCAAACAGTACAGGTCACAAGGTTGTGAACAAAGATGGTTTTGCCATCTTGTAACTTCTCACCATTGGCTAGTACTCTAATATATTCTCCTTCAGGTCCGATAGTTAAACCAAATGTCAAATCTTCACTGAGGTAGGGCTTACCAGTGGCAGGATTGATAGTATTAAAGAGAAAATCCTTGATTAAAATACTAGCACCAAAAGCTTGATCACCAGGAGGATTAAGTAATTGTGCTTTCCAAGAGGGATTGCTCCAGGCATGAGCAACTACTGCCGCTCCTAGATGTGGTCCTATTGCCTTTTCATAATAGTTGATAAAAAAACCAATAGTAGGCTCGTCAATTAGTTTTTTTTCAATTAACAACTGCTTAAGCGCTAATACTCTCTCTTTTAGAGGGGGCAGAACCTCTTCTACAGCAGTATCTTTATCATAAATGGGAGTCCCACCATTAGTGACTCTAGAATCATCTGCAATCTCATTTAACCCACCTTTAGCTTGAACTGGAAGAACAGATTCGCTGCCAACAGCAGTAGCAGCAGAAAGACCAGCTAGCCCAGCATTGCGTAAAAATTTACGACGAGATTTTTGTTTGGGATCTTGACAATTATCGCTATTATTGGACATAGACAAGATGATAATATAGACGAAAAATATTTAACTCAATATAGCATACTTTGATTTAGATTAAAAAGTATATTGAGTCTTGATTTGCCATATAAAAATAGTAGAATTACTATTTTTATTTTCAGGGTTAATAAGCACTAAGACACCTGGTTGAATAGAAATATTTTGGCTAAAATTGTACTTATAAGCTGCTTCGATGTGCCAGGCAGTATCTCCTTCTGGTTTTAAGTAGTTGCTACCCTGATTAGTTATTCTATAGGGGTTACCGATCAATATTGTACCAATATTACCTTCTTGGAACAGGTCTAACAAAACTAGACCAAATTTCCACTCAAATAGAGTTGCTCCATCTCCTTTAGATACATAATAGCTGGGGTTATCTTGCTCAGCATGGGCAAAGGCAAAGCCAACATTTCCGGTAAAAGCTAAAGTAGGCAAAGCGCGCCAACCAAATCCCCAAGAAGCATGATCAGCGGTACTAGCGATAGAATAGGGGATTTTGATATTTGAGCCAGGTACAAACGAAGGTCCTAGGACAGATCCAAAAGGTTGATCTGCGTAGAGACTTCCAGTTTGTCCTGATATAGCCACAAATGGTCCACCAGGATTATAAGAGTGAACATAGACAAAATCCATTCCTAGGCTATCGGTAGGATTTAAAGTAAGCTGCGCAATTATTGCATTACCACCTCCGGCAAAACCTCCTTGTGACGGGTTTCCAGGATTATAGTTGCCATAGAAACCAGCTCCGAAAGACACCTGTTTACTGAATTGATAATCAGCCCCTATACCAGGCCTTGCCAAGGTTTGGTAGAAAATGGGATCATAGCGACCAAAACGGCTGATGGAATTGGTATAGGGCGCCAAGACAGGAAAAGGCAAGCTATCGTAAAGCAACTCACCAGAAACCTCTCCGCCAAGAGCATTGATAAATACCGACATGTTTTCTACAGGTTTGAATTTATAGATCAAATCGGCTATGGCGATCGTGTTGTCATAGGGGGGAGCATCGTAGGATAGACGGGTTTGAAACGTTCCAGTAACATTTGGTGTACTGCCAAACAGTGATGAGCTAAATGGTTTGACATTACTAGTCCATAAATCGACTGAAAGATTATCAGTACCTTGGAAACTAGTATTGAGTGAAAGTAATGTTGAATATTGCATTACAGCGCTGTTTAAGAGATTCTCTGAAGGTCGAATCTGCTGCGTTCCTGCTGAGGTGTTGACAAAACTAGCAGCGGTACGATCTCCAGCAGTACCGGCAAGATAGAGAGTTGTCACTCCAAAAAGTTTAGTAGTTGTAGAGAACTGGTGATCCTCTAGATAGACTAGACGGTTTTCTAGTTGGTCTATGCGAGTTCCCAAAGCTGCTAGTTCATTTTTAAAATCTTCTGTCAGTCTCTTGAGCTTTTGTATATCCTCAGGAGATATTGCATTCTCCACAATAAGTTTTTCTAGAGAATTCATACAGGCATTGAGTCCTGCTGCAAATTCCCAACGAGTGAGGCTTTGATTACCACGAAAGGTTTGATCCCCATAGCCCACAATACAGCCGTAGCGCTCTACTAGGGATCTAAGAGCCTCATAAGACCAACTAGTAGGCTGTACATCTCGCAACTGGTTGACATTAGTTAACTGAGACATTGGCATCTCATCAGTAAACTTGGGGGTTTGCGCTAAGGCAGTTCCTGAAAACAATAAAGAGACAATAATATTAAAAGATATATTTTTGAGCATAATTATATTAATTTTTTTTAATTAGCATAACACTAAATATATAAACAGGATTTACCTTGAGGGATTATCATGCAATTAACAATCCTTTTTATGGGTAATCTTAATCAAATCAAGATTTTCTTATGGTAACTATTGCTGAATATCTTTGTAATCGCCTTGAAAGCCTAGGAGTTGAGCATATTTTTGGTGTTCCCGGCGACTATGTTTTGGACTTAATGGATGTGATCTTACGCAGTCCTATCCGACTTGTTAACACCTGTAATGAATTGAATGCAGGTTATGCCGCTGATGGCTATGCTAGGGTCAAAGGATTAGGCGTAGTTTGCATCACCTATGGAGTTGGAGGGCTATCTCTAGTCAATGCCGTAGCTGGAGCTTACGCTGAGCGAGTACCTCTAATAGTAATTAGTGGTGGACCTAGCAGGATTTATAGAGATAGTAATCTACTGTTGCACCATACCACTGGCAACTACAACTTACAGCTCTCTATTATGGAAAAAATCACCGTAGGAGCTGTGATTCTCACCGATGCCAGCCAGGCTGCCAATCAAATTGAACAGACCATAGAAGCCTGTCTGCATTATAAACGGCCTGTCTATATAGAAATTCCAACTGATCTAGTCAACCAAATTTGCCCACCACCAACTAGCACGCATCATATTGCGGATTATTCCTCAGATCCATTAGCCCTCCAAGAAGCCATAGAAGAGGCAGTAGAATTACTTGAAAGATCTAAAAATCCTGTAATTATTGCTGGAGTTGAGTTTCATCGCTTTAAACTAGAAAATAAATTACTCAAACTTCTAGAAAAAACTGGCTACCCAATCGCAACGACTTTACTAGGTAAATCCTGCATTCCGGAGATGCATTCCCAGTTTATTGGTAACTATGTGGGAGCAATCAGCCGAGAAGTAGTACGTGAGCGGGTAGAAAATGCCGATGCGATTCTCTGTCTAGGTGCAATCATGTCTGATATGAACTTGGGAGGTTATACAGCAAAGATAGATATCAATCGAGTGATCAATGCCAATTCAGAAAAAGTCAAAATCAAAAATCATTTTTATCAACCAATATATCTAGAACATTTTCTAGATGGTTTAATTGAGCAGCTCTCTTACAAACAAATAGAAATAAAAGCTGCTTATTCGCTGTTACTTCAAACAGTAGAATATGAACCACAAAAAATGCTCAGCAACCTTTACTTTTATCAGAGAATTAATCACTTCATTGAAGATGATTCTATAGTTATTTCTGATACAGGAGATTCAATTGTTGCCACAATGGATCTATTAATCCATAAGAATGCTGACTTCATTGGTCAGGCCTTTTATCTTTCAATTGGCTATTCGATCCCAGCTTGTCTCGGTGCTGCTTTAGCTGATCGTAATCTTCGCCCGATAGTCTTTGTAGGAGATGGCGCGTTTCAAATGACTGCCCAAGAACTTTCAACTATTATCCGAGAAAATCTCAATCCAATTATTTTCTTGATCAACAACGATGGCTATACCATCGAAAGAGTCATTCAGGATAATACCTACAACGATATACAACCTTGGAAATACCATCAGCTTCCCCAAGTATTTGGCAAAAGCTGGAGCACGCAGGTCAAAACGCAAGAAGATCTTGAACTGGCCCTAGAACAAGCAAAACACAATACTGAGCTTGTCTCTTTTATTGAGGTTCATCTAGAAAGGCTGGATTGTTCAGCAGGACTAGTGCGTTTGGGTCAAGCTCTCAATCAAATGAAGCAAACAACAGATAATAAATAATAATTATTTTGGATTTCTTCTTTGCAGCTTGAGGATAGTACCCATACCAAGAACAGCCAAAATGCCAACAAATGAACTTGGCTCAGGTACATCTACAGTAAAGTCATAAATCTTACCAGTAGTATAGTCTTGATAGCCAGTACCCCAATAAATATTGCCATCGACGATAGCTGGACCTCCTACAGATGCGCCACCGCTTACGTATGACCATACAATGACTCCAGTATCAGCATTTAAGGCAAAGAAAGTGGGCAAAGTATTTTTATCGGAATATTGTGCCCTTGAGCCAGCATAAACAACACCATTGGCAACGCTTAGCGAGCTAGTATCCATTGCTAAATCTCCATTGGGATCAGCAGTTTCCCAGAGAATTTCTCCAGTAAGAGGATCTATTGCCCCCCAGAATCCACCTGTGATTGTTTGACCATTGAGCATTGTCCAGGATTGATGATCACTATTGGCATTGGCAAAGTAAATACGTTTGCCATCAGTAGCTGAACCCCATTGCATTCCTCCTTCTGAACCTCCTGGTCCGGCTAAACTAGACCAGATAACCTTACCAGTTAGAGGATCAACTCCCCAAAATAAACCACTTTTTTGTCCAGCAACTAAAACATTGCCCCTGCTAGTAGGAATCAGCATTGCTCCCTGGGCAAAATCAAAATCAGGACCTTTAGGAGTAGGACAATTGATACCACCAATTAAACAATCATCATTTGAAGCATCATAACTGCTCAACTTCAATGCCCACTTAAGCGCGCCAGTACCCAAGTCCAGAGAAATAATGGAATCTACATAGTTATTGGGATTATCACAATTTGATCCTCCATTGGCATGACAAGTTTTAACGTCTTGAGGAACATCATAATTGTTACCTGTAGTGGCATAAAGTGAATTAGTTTTTTCATCAACAACAGGGGCGCTTGACCAGATAGCATTTCCGGAGTACCCACCTGTTTGTCCACCATTATCCAAAGTGGTGTAGGTTTTCCAGAGAATCTGACCATTATTAATATTTACCGCTGCGACAGAGCCACGAAAAGTACAACAAGGATAACCAGAATTCATTGACGAGATCTCTTCGCTAGAGGAAATTCCCATATAAGCGATACCATTATCTACTACAGGAGAACCGGTAAGAATTGCTTGCGGATGGCTATCCATCTGAGTCTTCCATAACAAATCACCACTGTTGGCATTGAAGGCGATTAAATCACCTCCTTTTTGCGTACCAACTAACAAGATGTTTCCAGAGAGAGTTGGTGTAGTACGAGATTTCACACCCGAGATTCCAGTGACCTGGCTCAAATCTTTCTGCCAATTGACAGTACCGTTACTGGCGTTAAGATTGTAGAGATTGCCAGCCCAATCTGGAAAATATACTGAACCTCCTGAAACTGCTGGTGTAGCCGAGACATCGCCTCCAGTTGAAAAAATCCATTTAGGCGCTAAGGTACTAATATTGGAAGGGTTGATTTGAGTTTCCTGGGGTTGACTACGCCAATTACCGATGCTTTGTCCAGACATACTCCAATCAGCAGCATTGCCTCTAACTGTAAAGCTCAAAGACATCAAACTACTATAAATTAAACTAGTGACAGTGAGTTTTGTTATATTTTTCATGATCTAGAAATATTTATGCTCTAATTAAATTACTAATAATTATACTTGCATACATAATATTGTCAATAAATTTTTCTAGGATACAGCTTCAAATACAGGGCAGCAGCCCTCTGGAGTTACCTTAAAATCATAGAGAGGAGATTTAGTGTTCCAGCACTTTTGCCCGCGGTAGTGACTACAGTTGCTGCAACAATCTAGATCTTCTATGCTTTTATTTTCGCTATTGAATAAGAGTAACTCTCTTTCTTGAAGCCCTCGAATTACTAGTTCTTCCCCCTGCCATCTAGCTTCAACAATACCAGTACCAGCAAAGAACGGCCAGCGAGTATCACTACTAATAAGACTAGGAAGAGATATGATAATTGAACTGCCAACTTCGTTAAGTTCTCCCTCATAGACACTAACAGTGGGCACAACCGTAGGCTGGATAAATTTTTCACCGATGGGCAATTCTACTTGATGTAGTTTAGAGGGCACATGCAATTGATAGCGGTTTTGTAATTCTTCTAAAGCAGCTAGATCCTTTAGATAGTTACTAGGTCCGTGAATTAGCACTACATGTTGAGGGCGTAGATTGTGAATTAGCTGAGTGGTATTGCGTCCATCACTATGCTCAGCTAGTAAGTATGATTCACAATGTAAACCAGCAAACAAATCAGCAATATTTTTTTGCTGTTCGGGTAATAAAATCAACCAAGATTGATCACAATATTTCAGTATTGTTGAGGGATCATCGCTCAAGAGAATGTAGGGATAGTTTTTAGGTTGGTTATCGGGAGTTATACGGCGCATTTTGGGAAAAACACGTTCATCCCAAAAAAGAGGCTGATGCTTGGCAAAGTTTTGGACAGCTAGAGGAAATTGTGGCAGCATTTCCAGGTAAAGATCACAGGCTCTAGAGAGCTGCTCACCGCCAACCCAAATATCGAGCTCTCTACCGGTAAATTGATGATGAGAGCGCAAAAGCTTGAGGATTTCTTGGCCTATACCTAAAGTATTTACAAAAAATGCGATACTTTGTCCTCTAGATATATTGCTATTAATAAACTCCATCAGGGTTTTTTCCTGTTGGCGCCGATGAGGATGCCGGTTAGTGCCGTAGGTTCCCTCCAGAATCAAGATATCGGGATTGAGACCCCGCAGGGGTTCAACTGAAAGACCATCAACTAGCTGAAAATTAGAAAGGCAGAAATCTCCTGTATAAAAAATTTTATAAGAGCGCCCTTTAGTCTGATAGGTTAACAAAAAAGCTGCAGCTCCTGGAATGTGTCCAGCAGGAAATAATTCTACTGTTAAATCATCTAAAACCTTGAACGGTAAGCGCCAGGGAAGCTCTTGCGATAAATCATGGATAGTTTGACCAGGCCAAAGCAATGCTAGCAGATGAGCCGTGATCTCGCTAGTATAAATGGGTACTTGAGGATAGCTTTGGTGAAATGATAAAAGTCCTCTGGCATGATCTCCATGAGCATGACTACAGAGGACAAGATCAACAACTGGGCTTTGTTTTAAATCGGATAGATCTTCAAGTCCACAATCAAGCAAGATACGATAGTCACCAACTTGGAGCAATAAGCATACTCCTTGGTCAGCTTGACCAGTACCGTAGGGCAGACAAGAAAAGCTGATTTCTTGATTGGCCGACCAGCGCCTCATCTTTGCTCAAAAGAATCTATCTAGTGGGCCGTGCCATTGCCATGGTAATCATCGGAATCATAGAAACCGTTTTTTGTACCAAAGAAAAGTGAACTAACAGTAAAAATGCCGGCCAAAACTAACATGATTATCTTAATATCCATAATTGCGATTGCTCCGGTTTATCTTGAAAGTAAATTCTAGAGCATATTTTTTAAGTTTTCTTTAGCTTTAAGGAATTCTTTTCATTTCTCCTGCGCCACCAGCCCAAAAGCGTACTAGCAATGAAGATACTAGAATAGCCACCGCAGACAAAACCAATGATCAAAGCTAAAGCAAAAAGTTTGAGAGTTTCACCACCAAAGAGAAAAATAGCCACCAAGGTCAGCAAAACAGTCAAAATAGTATTGATAGAGCGCCCAAGTGTCTGATTTACTGAATCATCTATGATGTGATCGATAGGCTCATCGGGATATTTCTGCAGATTCTCTCTAATCCTGTCATAAATCACCACAGTATCATTGACCGAAAAACCAATGATCGTCAGCAAGGCTACTAGAAATAAACTATCTACCTCTACATGATTTACTAGTCCTAAAATAGCAAAAACGCTCACAGTGATCATCACATCGTGCAGTAGAGCAATCACAGCAAAGATAGCATAGTCTAACTGAAAACGCAGACTCAAATAGACCACTATGGCAAAGAAAGAAACTATTAAAGCTATAAGGCCGGAATTGAGCAGATCTTTTCCTACAGTAGGGCCTACTGAGTCAATTTGAGTTTGTTTTTGATCGAATTTACCAATTTTCTCTTCTAGGGCTTGTTGTAACTTGGTTCTTTGATCAGGATCGAGAGATTTAGATCTAATAGAAAGTCCATGTTCCCCAATAACTTGAATGCTACTATCTCCCAGATTTTGAGATTTGAGCAATTCTCTAACAACTTCAACTGAGATTGGCCCTTGGCAATTATTGGGAATTGAACAATCCAACTCTAGCTGTAATCTAGTACCACCTATAAAATCCAGAGCAGGGCGCAAAGGCGAGCCAATCTGAGTAAAACTCAGTAGCATTGCCGCAATACCAGCTATGGTAACCAGGATCGAAACGGTCCACCAGAAACGCTCTTGTTTAACAACACTTAAGGTCATAGCTCAATTTCTCCTATTTGACTGTAGCAGCTGGTAGGTTAGGGCAGAAAAGTTCAGGCCTTTGTCGAAGTTTAGGGACTCCAAGTACCAAGAGCATCAAGAGTGTACGTGTGCAAGTAACAGCTGTAAACATACTGATCAAAACCCCTATACTCAAGGTAACGGCAAAGCCCTTAACCAAACCTGAACCAAACCAAAACATGGCAGCGCAGGCAATCAGCGTTGTTATATTGCTATCCAATATGCTAGAAAAAGCTCGAAAAAAACCACTCTCTACCGCGCGATAGAGCGTCTTATTGGCTCTAAGCTCTTCTCTGGTTCTCTCGAATATTAGAACATTTGCATCTACCGCCATACCGATACTCAAAATATAGCCTGCTATACCCGGAAGGGTCATAGTCACTCCTACTAAGCAAAAGGCCGCAAATGTTAACAGAGCATAGATAATCAGCGAAATATCGGCTACTAGTCCTGGTAGTCTGTAATAAACACCAATGAATACTAGTACCAAGAGTAATCCGGCCATAGCAGCATAGACACTGCGCTTAATACTATCTTGACCTAGGGTAGCTCCGATAGTACGGTTTTCCACCACGGCAACAGGAAAAGGCAAAGATCCTCCACGCAGTTGAATGGCGAGCTCTTGAGCCTGCTCTACTTTAAAATCGCCCGTGATGATTGCCCTTCCACCAGTGATACCGGTCTGAGCAAACTTAATCTCTACAGTTGGCGCGCTTAGCAGTTTATTATCTAGGAAAATACCAATACTGCGGCCAGTCCCAGCTAGAGATTTGGTCAGCTCGGCGAATTTTTGTCCACCTTCTTCATCAAAGGCAATGGCAACCGACCAGAGATTGTTCCCCTGCTCTGGCGCATCGGGCCGGGCATCTTTGAGATTTTTACCAGTAATCACTGGAGGCTCAAAGAACTTAGAGATTTCTTGCTCTGATTTGAGAAGAGACTTTTGTAATTGTGCTAGTTCTTCTGGTTTGTTTTCTTTTTTTAAACTGCCTATTTCCGCTTCGATAGCTCTTTGGTTGTTATATTCTGCTCTAAATTGACCCTGACTATCTATCTTTTGGGCCCGAAATTCTAAAAGTGCAGTACCACCTAGAATTTTTTCTGCTTCTTGAGGATTGGTAACCCCAGGTAGCTGGACTAAGACGCGGTTATTGCCAACGGTTTGAATGATTGGCTCAGCTACACCTAGTCCATTAATCCGATTTTCAATTACCTTTTTGACTGCATTGAGATCATCGGTAGTGATCTGCCTGGAGTTGTTAGGATTTTTGATTTCGACTGTCAATTGGGCCCCGCCACGTAAATCAAGACCCAACTGCAAAGGGAGCCTTTGAATGATTGTAATGGCGACGGCAACTAGGAGAACTATAAATATTAGAACTAACTTTTGCTTTTGCATAATGCCTCATGAACAACAATTTTTCTAGCCGACGATCTGCTTGACAGATTCAACAATCTGAGCCGGTTGAACAATTGTTAGTTTTTCCAGACCTCCATTGTAAGGAGTAGGAATATCCTGCGAAGAAAGGCGGATTACTGGGGCATCTAGTTCATCAAAGAGCTCTTCATTGATTAAGGCAACTAATTCAGCGCCAATTCCCCCAGTTTTCATACATTCTTCCACGATGATCACCCGATGAGTTTTGGTTATCGATTTGGCAATGGTCTCCATATCAAAGGGCTTGAGAGAGAGCAGATCGATAATTTCGGGATCATAGCCTTCGGCTTCAAGTTGCTTGGCCGCCTGAATGCAGTGATGTCTCATGCGCGAATAGGTCAAAAGAGTTACATCTTTACCAGTGCGAACTACTTCAGCTCGATCTAGTGGCAGTACATATTCTCCATCAGGAATATCTTCTTTGAGGTTGTAGAGCAAGACATGCTCAAAAAACAAGACAGGATTTTCATCTCTGATTGCTGCCTTGAGAAGTCCTTTAGCATTGTAAGGAGTAGAGCAAGCTACTATCTTGAGTCCTGGAACTGCATGAAAATAAGCTTCTAGTCTTTGAGAATGCTCAGCGCCTAACTGTCTGCCAACTCCACCAGGACCCCTGATAACCAATGGAATTTTAAAATTGCCACCGGAAGTGTAGCGCAACATCCCAGCATTGTTGGCAATTTGGTTAAATGCCAACAGCAAAAAGCCCATATTCATCCCTTCAATGACAGGACGTAATCCAGTCATCGCCGCGCCAATGGCCATACCCGTAAAACTATTTTCGGCAATGGGAGTGTCTAAAATTCTTAGATCACCATATTTTTTGTAGAGATCTTTGGTGACTTTATAAGATCCGCCATAATGGCCTACATCTTCTCCTAATACGAATACTCGTTCATCGCGGGACATCTCTTCGTCTGTGGCTTGACGTAGTGCGTTAAATAATAAAGTTTCTGCCATCTGCTGCTCTAAAATGCGCTTATAGGTTTTATCATCCTACTATTTTAAAGCTTTGAAGGCTTCCTTGTATATAGTCTCACGCTGCCTGGTGCTCTAAAAGAACTCCTAAATCCTCTATTCCCTTTTTTAGATAACGCGTTACACTCATCGGACTGATTCCTATTTTGCCAGCTACCTCTTTGCGTGAAACCTCTTGTAAATATACCTGTTCAATAGCTATGCGAGAGTTTTTTTCCAATTGATGGATTGCTTTTTGTAACTGTAATCTGTCTTCTGCTTCTTCTGCTTGTTTTTGCTCTATGGCGATTTTAGGATCGGCTAAGGTTTCAACTAAAGTAATCTGTCCATCAGTATTTTGCGCCAAGTTTGCATCCAAGCTAACCATCAGACAGTTCCTATGAACCAACAGACATTCATTCCATTGTTGCCATGATATTCCAAGAGCTTCGGCAACTTGGTATTCATGTGGCTGTTTACCTAGAGCCAAGATGAGCTGTTTGCGCACTTTATTTCCTTTACTATGGAGTTCCTGCCATTTTCTGGGAATTCTTACAGTAGATACTTTATCTCTCAGGTAATGTAAAATTTCACCGCGAATTGAAGGTATGGCAAAAGAACTGAATGTATAACCCTGATTGGATTTATATTTTTCAATGGCTCGGATTAACCCAAGGTAACCGACTTGCTGGAGATCTTCATACGGCTCTTTGGATCTATGGGCATAGTGATGAGCAACTTGACGCACCAGACCTGCATTCTCTTGTACTATTTTATTGCGCAGTAACAAAGATGGATTTTCTGCATAGGCAGCTAGCAAGTTAAAACCTGAGAGAGCTCTGCTTTTTGTACTCATTCAACCTGATCCTTAGGCTCATTTTTGTAATCTTCTGACTTAATTGTCGGCAAATAATCCCCTATATACCATCGATAGAATACGGAAATCAAACAAGGTAGTACTTTTGCAATAAGTGATTTTACCAATAAATTATTTGTTTTACTATTTTTTATGTAGGTTATAATAATTTAAGTAAAATTTTGTAAATTATTTATTTAAGAGTCACTATGTCTGCACCCCAGCCTACCCAATCTCCCAAGATAGACGAGCCTAAATTCGGTTTCAATGACTATGCTGAGCGACTCAATGGTAGAGCGGCCATGGTCGGTTTTGTATTGACCCTTTTGATTGAGTACTTTACCAAACAGGGACTTTTGTCCTGGTTAGGTCTACAGTAAGGCCATTGGCTAGCGTTCCCCAAACCACCGTTCATGTCCAGGTGACTTATCAATCCTGGCGTGAAGCTATCCTTGAAGGAGAGGTCATAGCTTCTTCTTATCGCTGGTGGTTTAAGTGGTGCTTTCAACAAGGGCAGTTATTTGTATCCCCTTCACTGGGGAGAGCTTTGATTTTTGAACCCCTCAATCGTTTTTTAGAGCGCAGCGACTACCAACTCGAACCTGGTGGAACCTACCAGTTCACAGTCAGGGGTAAATTCTAACCCTTTAAGGTACCTATTAAGTAAAGCAAGGCCATTCTGATGGCAACACCATTATTAACTTGATCACTAATGAGACTATAAGTTTCATCATCCATCAGATCTGAAGAAATCTCTACACCTCTGTTTACAGGTCCAGGATGCAAAATCTTTACCCCCTGCTTGCAATGGGCAAGGCGTTGACGGGTAATCCCATAGTACTGATGATATTCACGAGGACTAGGCAACAGATGTTCACTCATTCTCTCTTTTTGAAGCCTGAGGGTCATTATGTAATCAGCATTTTCTAGGGCTTGATCTATATTTCTATGCAGGGTAATTTTACCTGGGGCAAATTGACTAAAAAGCTCTGGCAACAAAGTAGCAGGACCAGCCAAATGAAGATCAACCCCTGCTTTGCTTAAACTCCAAATATTAGATCTTGCTACCCTAGAGTGCAAAATATCCCCTACTATAACAATCTTTTTACCATACAATAATTCAATTTTTGGATTTTCTGGATCAATCAGACTGCAAAGAGTAAAAAGATCCAAAAGAGCTTGAGAAGGATGCTCATGCTGCCCATCTCCAGCATTGAGAATTGATACTCCTGTTGCGAGGCGATCCATTTCGGCGGCAATTGAGTGAGGAACTCCTGAATGCTGATGGCGAATAACCATAATATCTGTTCCCATCGCTAGATAGGTCTTTGCCGTATCGAGAATTGTCTCCCCTTTACTCAAAGATGAACTACTTGGTGAAAAATTAAGAATATCAGCTGATAGTCTTTTAGCTGCTAATTCAAAGCTACTCCTGGTTCTAGTTGAGGGTTCAAAAAAAAGATTGGTGATCACCTGCCCCTGCAAAGCTGGTACTTTTTTGGTAGCACGCGAGAGAACTTCTCGAAAACTTGAAGCAGTACTTAGTAATATATTATATTCAAACTCTTGCCAGTCAGCTAGGCCCAATATGTGACTTCTATGCCATTTATTATCATCATTCATATAAATAAATTATTAAATTCCCAATTCTCTTTTGAGAAGATCAATTGAGTTTTCATCGATATAGTTTTTGCTGGAAATCAACTCTGGTATCCTCATTAAATGCTCCCTAACTGCCAGGATTGCTTTTTTAACCAGGGGATAACTAATAGGATCGGCAATGATGGTATGAGCCGCTCTAACTAGAGAATATAATCTAGACTGGTCACTAGTTTGAGCAGTCATTACCAAAAGTTCATCACCCCGCAGGCTATGAACCAAAAGCTCCGCTGTTCTAAGTATGCCAGTACTCAGACTGACAATGCCTAAACGATTATCCTTGGGCATATTTTTGATAATTGCCAATTCAGCTTGAAAGTTATAGATGTCAATAGGAATCACTCTAATATTTTTACTACGAGCAATTGTTTCTACCTCTGGAATGAAATAGCGATTAGTTACCACTGTAGCTGAAACATTGGTTTGGAGGATATCTTCCAACTCTTCAATGGGAATCAATTCCAAGGGAATAGCCAAAGACTGCTCTAGGTTTTCTAAAATTAACTCCCCCACACCAAGATCACCTTGAGGCGCAGTGACAAAGACCTTAACGGCGCAGCGAGTTCGCCAGTCAATTTCGGCTAAAAACAGTTCTCTGATTTGCGAAAGTGATAAGCTTTGCTTGATAAGATTATCTAAAGTCTTTTGAATCAAATCATTGGCTATGGGATATTCCTTTAATATTGGCGAGAGATTCTTCCCCTGTGGCTTGACATAAATTCCTGAGCCGACGAGCGATTCAACTAGACCATCTTCTTCTAGTTGCTGATAAACTTTACTGATAGTATTGCGATGTAGCCCTGTCAATGTGGCCAGCTGTCTGGTACTAGGCAGGCGATGCCCAGGTGGGTATTGTCTTGTTGCAATAGCAAAGCGAATCTGATTGAATAACTGGGCTGATGCAGATATATCACTATCAAGTTGAATGCGAAATTGTAACATTGAGGAGAAAGTCGATTCAAGTCTACCGCTTCTTATTTTGCTATATTCTCGCAAAGTAAAATCAAAAATATATTATTTATATAATTCCTATGACAGAAATCACAACTCAAACAATACAGATCCACAATGGTGATACCGCCATAGATGCCTATCTAGCTACACCGCAAGTTCCTAAATCTGATTGGGGTATAGTGGTAGTACAAGAAATCTTTGGAGTCAATTCCCATATTCAAGATGTGACTAGACGTTTTGCCGAGCAAGGTTATGTGGCAATTGCTCCTGCTATTTACCAGCGAAGTGCTCCGGGGTTTCAGGTCGGCTACGACGCTGAAGGTTCTAAATTAGGAGTTTTATATAAAGAGCAAACTACATCCGAGCAGCTCTTGGGTGATATACAAGCTGCG
Source organism: uncultured cyanobacterium (assembly GCA_903887375.1). GTDB lineage: Bacteria > Cyanobacteriota > Cyanobacteriia > Cyanobacteriales > Microcystaceae > CAISPN01. Next base: position 3,451 of record CAISPN010000045.1, on the reverse strand, counting down.
GTAGATTATTTAAAAAGCCTACCCCATATCAAAAAAATAGGAACCATTGGCTTTTGTTTTGGTGGCCATGTTGTATATCTCTGCGCTAGTCTTGATTCGATTGATGCTACTGCTTCATTTTATGGCGCGCGCATAGTAAATCAAAGGCCTGGTGGCGGTGAACCTACTATTGCAGTAACTCCCCAAATTAAAGGTAAAGTCTATGCTTTCTTTGGTGAGAATGATCCTTCGATTCCACCTGAGCACTTTGAGCAGATAGAATCAGCCTTAACTAAACAAGACCCTGCCAATCGAGTCTTTGTTTACCCAAATGCCGAGCATGGTTTCTTTTGTGATCAAAGAGCCAGCTACAATAAACAAGCAGCAGAGGACGCTTGGAGCAAAGTCTTGAGCCTATTTTCTTAAGTACAACTATAAATCTTAGACCTATGAGTATATCTGAATATCAAAATCTCTTAGCAGAATTGATTCAACGCTACAAAAACCAAGTGGATTTTCTTTCAATCAGATTAGAAAAAGCGCAAGGGACTAATATAGTTCTGCGCTCTGACAAGATTGAAACCCTCAGTGAGGGGATATCCTTTGGCGCTCAGGTGCGCACTTGTCATAAAGGTGGTTGGGGCTTTGCTACTTTTAATCGGATCTCCAATCTAGCAGAGCAAATTGAGCAGGCTATCACTGCTGCTAAATTAGTAGGAGAAGAAGAAACTACATTGGCGCAGATTGAGCCTATTAACGGTTCTTATCATATGTCTCATTCAGGCGGCGACGATCCGCGTCAGATTCCTTTAAGCCAGAAAAAGGCGCTCTGCGATCATTACAATGAGATTTTGCGCCACCAAAACCCCGAGAGCATCAAAAGCACCTCAGTCAGTTATGGGGATATCACTCAACATGTCCTGCTAGCTACTTCTGAGGGTACTTTTTTAGAGCAGTCTTGGTTTGATCTAGAAATGCGATTTTCAGCTATAGCCAGAAAAGGAGATCTAGTGCAAACTGGCAGAGAAACTACTGGCTCAAGAAGATCCTATCAAGATGTTTTAAATCTAGAACATCAAGTTAAAGGCGCAGCCCAAAGAGCAGTAGATGCCTTGAATTTACCTCCTATCCAAGGAGGAACCTATACAGTAGTAATTGATCCTATTTTGACTGGATTGTTTGTCCATGAGGCCTTTGGTCATCTCTCAGAAGCTGACATGCTCTACGAAAATCCAGATCTGCTTGAAGTGATGAGCATAGGTAGAAGATTTGGACCAGAAAATCTCCAGATTTTTGATGGCGCATCCCCGGAAGGTCATCGCGGTAGTTATCTTTTTGATGATGAAGGTACCCCTGCTTCTACTACCCAACTGCTCCAAGATGGCGTACTAGTTGGGCGTCTGCATTCACGGGAAACAGCAGGTAAACTGGCAGAAAAACCTACTGGTAATGCTAGGTGTTTGAATTATCATTATCCGCCTATAGTTCGCATGAGTAATACCTGGATTGCCAGGGGAGATACTCCAGTTAAGGATCTTTTTAATGGTATTAACGAGGGTGTATATGCTCGTAACTGGTCTGGTGGTATGACCAATGGGGAAATGTTTACCTTTACTGCTGGTGAAGCCTGGATGATCCACAATGGGGAATTAACAGAACCAATTAGAGATGTCACACTCTCTGGAAATGTCTTTAAAACTCTAGCCAACATTGAGGCTATTGGGGATGATTTCTATTGGGATGAATCTGGTGGTTGTGGTAAAGGTGGACAAAATGGAATGCCGGTTGGCTGTGGTGGCCCTAGCTTAAGAATTAAAGATATTGTAGTTGGCGGGCAATCTAGTGATTAGTAAAATATAATGCCATATTTTTTTTAAAGTGGATTAAAATAAAGCAGACCATTAATCACTTACTTATGTCTCTAAATTCCAAACTATCTAAAACCGCGACATCTGCTAGCCTTGCAATCCTCGGCGTTACACAATTTAACAATAAAGCAAATGCCTCAATTGTATACAACAACTCTTCTTTCACTGCAACCCCTGGAAACTCCGCACCTTGGACTCTAGATAACGTGGCATCTTATGGGGCACGATTTCAATTGAGCGTATTACATATGGCTATTAGTACGACTTCAGCTAGAATATACAATACATATCATACAGCACGCGCTAAATCTGCAGGATTCGGCTCTATTGTTTCTGCTAGTGGTGTCAATCCTACTCAGCGGGGCCTGCTTCTAGCGGGTAACTCTAGTGGTAACGGTTTACCTAGTGAGACTGGATATATTGCCTTCAAGGATGCTACTGGAGGCACTCCTATATATGGCTGGGCAAAGTGGACTACTGGGGGGGGCAATATCGTTATCATAGATGAATGGGCTTACAATAGCACCCCTGGCGCTTCGATTACAGTTGGTCAGAAATCAGATATTCCCTTTGACTTTAACCCCCTTCAAGGTATGGCCTTAGGTGTACCTATTTTCATAGGATTAAGACAACTAAAGGCTCGCAAAGCTAAAAAGAACGCCATAGTTTCTATTAAGCGCAAAGAGAAAATTCATCCTTTGGCACTTTTGGGTATGGGCGCTGCGGGTGTTAGAAAGTGGAAAGAGCAAAGAGATAAAGATGCAGCTTGAACCCCTCTCCCTAAGTCCCGGATCCCACAAGGGGCGAGGGACTTCGAACTAATTATAAAAAATTAGATAAATAGACACAAAATCTAGGTATTTTTCATCAATTAGCTGATAATTTATCAATCTCTTGTTGAATGATTTCTATATCTAGTTCTAAAGCAGTAGCTATTTTTTCTGGAGTTAGACCTAACTTCAAAAGACCTGGTATGGTTTTTAACTTACCGTTAGCTTCACCCTCAAGTAATCCCTCAAGCTTACCCTCAAGCTTACCTTCAAGTTTACCTTCAAGTTTGACATCTTTATAAAATTGGGTCTGCTTCCATTCGCTTAGTCCAAACATAGTCTCTAGCTCCTTGTTGCTTTTTTTTGGGAATTTATAAATTATTACCTTCTCAATTAGTTCAATAATATTTCTTTATCTTTTTGAAACTGTACTTCAACAAAATAGATGGGATACTCTTTATTGTTTGTAGTAAATACAGCATCAATAGTTTTAGAGATGCTTTTGACTTCTATTGAAGCGAATTGATAGTCTTTTGCTCTGTCGGTTGGTTCTTCTAAAATTTCAAACAATACTTCTGGTAAAGTTTGAAAGAGCTGATAGAAGAGATTATCTGTTTTCATCTAGGCTTTAGAGTAAATACCAATAATATAATTTTACTTAAATACTGATATTTTGTGATATATCTGGGGGCGTCCGACTATGACTGCAGGAACTTCAAGCTTATCTATAGCTGAATGGGCTTACAATAGCACACCTAGTGGCTCAATCAAGTTTGGACAGAGAGATATTCCCTTTGACTTTATAAAGGCTCGCAAAGCTAAAAATAACGCCAT
>CAISPN010000044.1 GCA_903887375.1 uncultured cyanobacterium | reverse complement strand
TTTCTTCTGCCTGTTCTGCTATCTCTTCCGGTCTAGGTACTAGTTTACCTTCAGGGGTAAAAAACCTTAAGAATCCTTGCTCTACTCCTAGATATAATTCAAGTTGTGTACTCCATAAATGTCCTTGAGAATTGGAGGTAAGAGGTTGATATTTACCGTCTACCAAATGAAAGCCAGCTAATTCTAAGGTATAGGGATCAAACCAAAAATAATTAGGTGTACGGAAGATATTTTGATAGAGTTCTTTCTTAAACTCCTTATCTGTATTAGCTGTTGTTGGGGAGATAATTTCGACTATCACATTGGGATATTGACCATTTTCCGCCCAAACTACCCAACTTTTGCGGGTTTTACGTTCCGTTCCTAGTACTACAAAAAAATCAGGACCTCTGAAATCTTGTGATTTCTTTTGTTGTGGACTGTAATAGATAGTCAGGTTTCCCACTGCATAAAAGTCATTTTTATCTCGCCATAGCCATTCTAGACATTGAAGGAGAATCAATATTTGTCTTAAATGTAATTCTGTTTCCACTGGCGGTTCATCACTATATAAATCACTTGGAGGAAAACTTATCTCATCAGTGATACCTGTTACGGAATCTAGTTCTTGAGCAATAGCCATAGAATCACCAGAGTATCAAGTATTAATTTAATCATTTTAGCATTTCTCTCTTGTCATTATATTTGTTCCTATTTAATTAATTTGAATGAAGACTTTTGGCAGATGCCATAGATAAAACTTCCTCCATCCAAGCATTAATACTTTTACCAGCTTTAGTTGCTGCCAAGAAGATCTTACGATGATTTTCTGGTGTAGTTCTAAAAGGAAGTTTGCCAGAAAAAGATTTATCTGGTTGTTGTCCTAATTGAAGGCAAAATTCTAAATAATCATCAACTGATTCATGGAAAGCACTTATTACTTCATCAATAGTCTTTCCCTCAAAAGTAATGACATCTTTAATATCAATAACTACCCCATAAATAAGGTTATCTTCTAAATCAATCTCAAATTTTCCAGTGTATCCTTTATATGTTACTGTTTCCATATTTCTCCTTTTGGTAAACCAAATTGTTCAATAAACAAGCATTAAGGTATATTGGCATTTTCTAGGAAGGTATGTATAGCTTTGACACTACTTTTTTTAACTTCTTTACTGGGATGAGGTTGATGAAAGAGGGCTCTTACTCCACATAGCACACCAATGTCGCTGGAAATCATGAAGCTCTATTGGGGAGACTATTATCCAATTTTTAGCCCTAGCTTGTCCAAACAGCTACAGGCACTCTTTTAAATGCCGGTGTGCCAGATCTAGGATCTATCTGGGCAGAAAAGATAGCATTGACTTCAGGATAAAACATCATAGCCGCACCAGATTTAATATCCCCATAGATTACCTCAACTTGCTTTAGTGCCCCAGCATCTCCTTGTACTGTGACATTTTGATGTTCAGCTACTCCAATTTTTTGGGCATCTAGACTGTTCATCATAATACAGTTGCGGTGGGGCATTCCCCGATATAGATCTCCTTGTTTGTAGACGATAGTGTTATGTTGACTATAGCTGCGCCCAGTACCTAATGAAAGCACAATACCTCTAGCTCCTTTTGGTAAACCAAATTGTTCAATTTCAGGAAGCTCTAGCTTGGGCAAGGGAGTCAATGACATCTGCGCTCTACCGTTACTAGTGGGAAATTGAGGGTGAGTAAAAATCCGGCCAGCTATGGTAAATTCAGCCTTTGTTTGCTCTATACTAGCAATTGGCTTATAGCCTGGTATAGTTTGGGCAATTAATTCTCGGATATATTGCACATCAGAAAGTTTAGCCCATTGAATTGGCTCATTGCCATGAATTATTTGAGCAACTTGACTCAAAAGCTCCACCTCAGAAATCACCAAACTATTTTTCAGATGAGAGGTTCCGGGACTATTGAGCCTAACAAAATTATTGCCAGATTCAACTGTAGTAGAATGGGGATTTTCAAACCTGGCAAATACTGGCAAAATCAAGGTATTTTGCTTAGCCAGTCCGTGAAAATGTCCTTGATTTGGTTTGGTGGAAATATAGATAATTGTCTCAATTTGAGCAAGAGCATTTTTAACAAACCCAGAATTGGGATTAGCGGAGTAAAGATTGCCACCTAGACAAATCAAACTATCTACCTTTCCAACAGAAGCAGCTTGAATTAAAGCAGAAGTATCATATCCTTTGGTTTGACTAAGTGGTTTGCCTAATAGTTGTTCTATAGCTTGCTGGATTTGGGCTTTTAGATTAACCGTGACCCCCATTGAGCCAAAGCCTTGTACATTAGAATGCCCCCTAATGGGCATCAGTCCTGCACCTAACTTACCTGCATTGCCACCTAAAAGAGCTGTATTGGCAATGGAGATAATATTCTCAACCCCATTGACTTGCTGAGTGACACCCATTGCCCAAGCAAAAACTACCTTTTTACAATTGCCAATTGTTTTAGCAGCTTCAACAATTTCTTTTTGCAAAACACCAGAGAGCTTGACAATTTCCTGCCAACAAGTGGATTTTGCCTGCTCAACTACCGCTTCCCAGTTGTCACAATGAGCCTTAAGATAAGCAAAATCTACTAAATTTTCCTCCAGCATTGCCTTTTGAATGCCAACAAAAAGAGCTACATCACTACCTGGATGAAGCTGAAGATAGTGATCTGCAATTGTAGAGCCAGGAATAAGAGACTTGATAGCAGAAGCAGGCGAGCCAAATTTGACCAAGCCAATTTCACGAGTTGGATTGACTACGACAACCTTTCCTCCTTTAGAGCGAATATTGATTAGCTCATTCATCAGACGCGGATGATTGGCCGGAGCATTAGAGCCTATTAAAACTACACAATCAGCTTCTTTCAAGTTCTCTAGGCTAACCATGGAGGTTGCAGTACCAAAAACTTGTCTCAGTCCAACAGTTGAAGCTACATGACATAAATCTGAGCAATCAGCCAGATTATTGGAACCTAATGCCCTCATCATTAACTGCAAAATGAAAGCGGCTTCATTAGAAGAGCGACCTGAACTATAGGAGGCTATCTTTTCAGCTGGAGCCTTAAAAGCTAATGCGATAATCTCATAAACTTGATCCCAACTGATTGGCTCATAGTGCTCGCTATTGGCTCTTTTGATCAAAGGATGGCTCAATCTTCCTAGATTATTAGCTTGTTGGGAGTTGAGCTGTTGCAATTGAGAGATAGTTTGATTATTGAATACTTCTGGTGGGATTGCTTCCTGCAATTCAGAAGCTATAGCCTCTACGCTTTTGGCGCAGCGCTGTAAAATCTCGCCATCTTCATTGACAAAGCCACCTTTTTGACCGCCAGTACCCCAAGCGCAGGAAAGACAAGCACTCTTATGAAAAAGTGTTTTCCACAGGGCGATCCCCTCTGGTCTGACACTTTTTTCCATCCAGTAGGCAATTACTGGTAATCCACCACCAATTTTAGCTTTAGGTTTTTTCATGCTAATAAAAACTATAGGGCTTGATAGATATTTGTATAACTTAAACAAAGATTTAAATCTTTATTTTTCCCAAAACTGTAGCTCTTGATACAATCAGTTGGACTATATAAATGTTAAATCTATTACGTAAAACTCATTAGTTCTTTTTAGTAGAATATAACGAAGCAAATATTATGACAAAAGGATTAAATCGTCGTAAATTTCTATTATACGGTTCTGCCGCTTGCGGAACTGCGATTCTTGTCAACGCATGCTCAAACAATGCCCCCGAAACCACCCCAACAGCTTCTCCTTCTTCTGAAACTGGCGCTGGTGGAAAAGATACCATCAAAGTAGGTATTTTACACTCACTCAGTGGCACTATGGCTATCAGTGAAAAAAGTGTAGTTGACGCTGAAAAACTTGCCATTGATGAAATCAATAAAGCTGGTGGTGTTCTAGGAAAGCAGATAGAAGCCGTTGTTGAAGATGGCGCATCTGATTGGCCAACCTTTGCCGAAAAGACCAAAAAATTAATTGACCAAGATAAGGTTTCTACAATTTTCGGTTGCTGGACCTCTGCCAGCCGTAAAGCAGTTCTACCTGTAGTAGAAGAGAAGAAATTCATGCTTTGGTACCCTGTTCAATATGAAGGGCAGGAATGTTCACAAAATATCTTCTATACTGGCGCTGCTCCCAACCAGCAAATTGAACCAGCAGTTAAATGGTTAATGCAGAAAAAAGGTAAAGATTTTTATCTAGTTGGTTCTGACTATGTATTCCCCAGAACAGCCAATACAATCATCAAAGCTCAATTAAAACAAGAAGGCGGTAAATTAGCAGGGGAAGATTATCTACCTCTGGGTAACACTGAAGTTACACCTATCATCACCAAAATCAAAAAAGCATTGCCCAATGGTGGTGTGATTTTTAATACTCTCAATGGTGATAGTAACGTAGCCTTCTTTAAACAATTGCAAGGCGCTGGACTTGGACCTGACAAGTATCCTGTAATGTCAGTCAGTGTGGCTGAAGAAGAAGTAAAAGCAATTGGACCTTCCTATCTCAAAGGTCACTATGCTTCTTGGAACTATTTCCAAACAGTTAATACTCCCGCCAACAAAAAGTTTGTCTCAGCCTTCAAAGCCAAATATGGCGCTGATAGAGTAACTAATGACCCAATGGAAGCTGCATACATCGCTGTTTACATCTGGAAACAAGCAGTAGAGAAAGCTAAAACCTATACTGACCTACCTGCAGTTAGAGAAGCTGCTCTTGGCCAAAGCTTTGATGCGCCGGAAGGAACAGTGACCATGGAGAAGAGCCATCACCTATCCAAGTTTGTCCGTATTGGAGAAATTCAAGCTGATGGTATGTTCAAGGTCGTCTTTGAATCAGCCAAAGCTGTAGCACCTTTACCCTGGAACCAATATGTTGCAGAAACCAAAGGTTATGCTTGTGATTGGTCAAAAGGCGGCAAAGGCGGTAAGTACAAAATCTAACCTAATAGCCATTTAGGAGAAGTAAGTAAAAATAAACTTCCTCTACCCGCACCCTCAGAAAGTGTGGGTATTTCTATGCCGATAATACCTGCTTTTTTCAGGATGAGTTTATTTTGGATAGTTCCCCAAATCATTTGTTCGGCCCAGTTGGTTAAATTGGGTTGATGGCCTACTAAAGCGAGAGTTTCAAAATCTTTTTCTGAGAACTCCTGTAACCATTGGCTAAATTGTCCATCTGGCGAGAGATGCTCGCATTGTTCGATTTGCTCAGCCAAATTTGCCAAAATCTGGGCAGTCTGGCTGGCTCTAACAAGAGGACTAAAGAGCATTAAATCAAACTTTATCCCTTGTTGAGCTAACCTTTGGGCTACTTTAGTGGTTTTGACAATGCCCTCTTTAGTTAAGGGTCTGATGATGTCATTTTCTCCTGGTTCGGCTATGCCATGGCGAATGAAATATATTTTTTTCATAGCAAGTTAATCATCCATTTGCCAAGGTTGGCTAATGTTATCTTCATCTAGGATATTTTTAGGTCTCAGCACCAGTAACAATTTACCCAATATAGTATTAGGTGGACTTTCAGGATACCAGGCTATTTGCATATTGCCATCTACCTCAGAAAGAAAATAGCTCTTATCTTCCCAATCAACTGAGGATCTATCCACCACTACCAAAACTATTTCACTCTTACTATAAGATTTTTGAGGAAGCTCTTGAGAGTTAAATAGCAAAGCAACTGGATCAAGCGCTTTGATAATTACTGGCCAGCCAGGCAAAGAGACAAAACTACCAGAGAGATTTACCGAGACAACACCAAATGGCTCTTTTCTCTCTGGACTAGATACAGTAGCAAATTCTTCTTTGGTTGACAGTAAAGGCACGATGCGAGACATCTGCTCCTCCTGCTCAAGCCGATAAACTGGCAGAAGCGGGGCTGATTTACTGGTAACAACGGTAAAATCTATCAATAATCTCTCTAGCAGCTCTCTGGCCGAAGGAGAAGCAGCAAATCTAAGACCTTTGGCAATCAAACGAGAGCGCTCTTGGAGATCTTTTTTTTGTCTTGCTCTTTTCCAACATTGATAGGCTACGGCATCGCCTGGTGTTTTAGTAAAGCCTTCAGGAAGCTGAGAAATCAAGCAGAACTCCTGAAAAGCTTTGGCCATATCATGAACTTCATCTAGCTCTAAAGACTTTTGCTTGGCAACTTCGGCTGCAGCTAGTCGATTCTCTTGGTTGAGAATTCTCAATTCATGAAGAATATCACTCTTGGGGCCTTGGTAATACCGAAGAATATCTTCTGAGGCTTGGTATTTCTCCAGGCTCTCATAGACCGAAGCAGCTACCATGATTAAATTTTGCTGACTGGCTTGAAAACCGGTTTCTTCAAAAATTTGCACGGCGCTATAGCCAGCTTTTTGTAATATCTTGCAAGATCTACCCCAGTCTACCCAAGTTCCCTGTTTTTGTAATAGAGAGCTAATTAGTTTACTAATCTCCTCTTGTGATAAAGTACTAGATTCTGTCATGCTTTAACACCTCGCAATTGCATAGTCAAATGAACTAGTTCTGGTTGGATTAATTTTTCCATCGCCAATCTTACAGCTGGAGTTGAACCTGGTATAGAAAAGACCAATTTTCCTCTATAGGTTCCAGCTACTGCCCTAGAGGCTATAGCTCTAGAGCCTATTTCCTGATAACTCAAATAACGAAACAATTCTCCAAAACCTGGTAGGATTTTCTCTAGCTTAGCTTCTAAGACATCGTAGGTGGTATCTCTAGGGGCAATTCCCGTGCCACCGTTAAAAATCAGGACATCTACAGAAGAAAATTCTTCCAAGAGCGCCTCGATCTGTTGCGGCTCATCAGGGATGATCCTATAATGCTCTACTTTGTGATGTGCTTGCTGTAAACTGTCTACTAAATATGAACCACTGTAATCATTATCCTTGATTCTTGTATCGCTGAGAGTGATAATTGCACAGGACAAAGATAAATTGTCTTTCTCTGCATGTGGCTGCATCATAATACTAAGGTAACCTCAATTAATTTAAAAACATATTTTAACCATTGGTGCAAAAATGCAAGACATCCTCAAGTTGATTACATTGTCTTGGATAGTTTATTTTGGGCCTAGCTAGAACTAACAATTCTATATTTAGCTCTTGAGAGAGTTGTTGTTTGATATCCTCATGTCCATTGGCTTTGGTGACGACAGTTTCAATTTGCCATCTTTTCCAGAGCGCTCTTTCAAGTTCTAGTTCAACAGGAGGACGTATGGCTATGATGCGATCACTTGCAAAGCCCGCATCTATAGCTACATTTAATGAGTTTAAGCTAGGCAATACTCTGGTAAAAAGAATTGCTTTATCTTGCCAGGGTTTAAATTTTGCCAAGTTTTTGCAGCCTATAGTCAATAGAACCCTTTTGCCATCGAGATGGCTATCATTAACTAGAGAATCGATATTTTCAAAAACTTTATTCTTGTTTCCAATGACAAAGGCTCTTTCGTAGCGCAAATAAGGCAAATTGAGATTGATTGCATATTGAGAAATTAGTTGAGCATGAGGATGAGAAGCATCTACAATTTTGCTGATCCCATAACGCTCAAGGAGACCTTGAATTTCACTGTTTTCCAGAGGACCAACATTTACCTTTACTGGTAAATCTTTATAGAGAACAGTAGCCTCATTGGTGGTTACAGTGACCACATAGTCAATATTATATTGGAAGAGCAATTGAGCAATTTCTCTACTTTCGCTAGTACCACCAATGAGCCAGAGCATAATATCAAAGATTAGTAGTGATTGCTCCTACTGGACAAGCCTCTACACATTGCTCACAGACTACGCAGCGAGAGCGCATGAATTTTAAATTGAAACTCACTGGATCTAAGGTGAGAGCTTCAGTCGGGCATACTCCTGTACACAATCCACATTCAACGCAGGATTCCTCGTTGATCAATATCTCTCTACTAGCTAGAGAAATTGAGATTCCTTGGTTTTTGAGCCATTCTAGAGCAGATTCAAGTGAATCTATATCCCCAGATAACTCCAAGACAAGCTTTCCCTCTTGGTTGGGGGCAATTTGGGCGCGCAGAATATTGGCAGCAACGTTAAAATCCTTAGCCAGTTTATAGGTTACTGGCAGCTGCATAACTCTTTTGGGAAAAGTTAGGGTGACTCGTTTTTTCATATAATGATGAGGAAAAGAAGTTGCAATATTTTAATAATAATTTATGTCCAATAGTCCAGATCGGCTCAAAAGTATAGTAATTGCCTTGGTTGCTACTTTTTTATCTGCTTCTATTTTTTTTAGTTTTCAAAATCAATCTGCTTCAACTTCTTTAGAATTACAAGCTAAAAAATCAATTCCTCTAGCTGTAGCATTATCTAACAATAAACCTACCTTAGCCGAATTCTATGCCAATTGGTGCACCAGTTGTCAGGCTATGGCTAAAGATCTGGCCAATCTCAAAGAGAAATATTCTGATTCAGTCAATTTTGTCATGCTCAATATCGACAATGATAAATGGTTACCAGAAGTTTTGCGCTACAGAGTTGATGGAATTCCCCATTTTGTATTTTTTGATAAAGAGGGTAAGACCATTGCCCAAAATATTGGAGAACAACCCTCTACAATCTTGGAAGCTAATTTAGCTGCTCTGGCTGTAGGTGATTCTCTTCCCTATGCCAGTATTATTGGTACAGCCTCGCCAGTCAAACCGCAGCTAGAATCTGCCAAGCCAGCTGATCCAAGGAGTCATGGTGGTTAAAGGAGCAAAAAAAACAAGCGATTTTTTGCTCAAGCTCTACTTTGGCAATATCTGGATTTCACGGGCTGTTGCTCTATTAGCTTTGTTTAATTTAGCAATGGTCGTTTTTGATCTGAGCTATGTTCCTTATAGAGATTTTTGGCTATTGGGCAAATCTAGAATATTGGCAGTGCGCCTAGGTTGGTTTAAATCAGAAGGAATCAATCTCAAGATCTTGCCCAGTTCATTAACCAATAGGATTACTAAATATTATGATCCAATAAAAGGAATTGAGCCTCATAAACAAACTCAAGGATATTTGAAATTGGCTTCTCAAGTAGAATCTAATATTAATAATCCTTTGCTAGAGCAGATTTTAGCCAAACTGCGCGAAGAAAGCCAAGAAATGATTGAGAGCAATCCTTTTCAAATTGCTAAAAAAAGTGGGAGCTTAGAGAGAATTAAAAACTTGATGCGCTCGTATATTCCCAATCCTAAAAATTCAGCTACTCAATCTTTTAAAACTTTTTGGTCTAGTAGTTATCTTCAAAATGATACTTCGAATAAACTTGCTTTTTTTAATAATAAAATTAGACCATTAATCTACAGTAATTACTATAGACATATAGATGAAAGTGGAAATTATGCTGATTATTTTTATCTATTAGATTTTCCCTTTGTACTTTTCTTTTTTGTGGATTATTTAGGTCGAACTCTATATTTAACTAAAATTCATCCAAGGTTGAAATGGCGAGATGCCCTATTGTGGAGGTGGTATGATGTCTTTCTATTTATTTCTTGGTGGCGAATACTCAGGGTGATTCCGGTGATAATGCGCCTCAAGCAAACAGGCTTGATAGAAACCAGAACTGTTGAAGGGCAAGTTAACAAAGGCATTGTCTCGATTGTTGCCAAAGAGATGACCGAAGCTGTCGTTGTTAGAATATTAAATGACCTTGAAGCCTCTATAGACAGGGGGGATTTCTTAATACCCAAAAATAGATATCTATACTCAGAAAATAAAGATGAAATAAGAGCGATATTTGGTATATTATTACAATTTGTCATAGAAAAAGTTTTACCAGATATCAGACCAGATTTGCAAAAAATAATAGAATATTCTATAGAGAAATCTACACTTAATTATTTACCTTATTTTGCTCAATTACAAAAAGAGATTATTGGTAAAACTATAGATAGTATGTTTAATATTTCGCACCAAATGCTCGAGCAAGTACTGCAAGATGATCCAACCTTTGATCGCTATTTAGAACAATTTAAAAATAATTTATTAGTCAGTATATCTTCTTTGAAATCCTATGAAAAACTTCCTCAATTAAAACATTTGAGTAAAGAAATCATCGAAGATGTCAAGCAAAACTATATCAATAGGCTACAGCAAGAGATGGGGAAAGAAAATGATATAGTAAGCAAAGTAAAATCTAAAGATAGTAAATATGGTTAAATATCAGGTTTATGGTGTAGGCAATGCTCTATTAGATATGGAGTTTTCTGTATCTGTTGAATTGTTAGAAAATCTCAAGATAGATAAAGGGGTGATGACCCTTATTGATCAAAACCAAGAACAAGAAATGGTAGCCAGGCTCTCTCATCTGCCCTGTAAAAAAAGCAGTGGAGGTTCAGCGGCAAATACCTTGGTTGCTTTTAGTCAATTTGGAGGAAGTGGTTTTTACTCTTGCAAAGTAGCCAATGATGAATCGGGACATTTTTTCTTAAAAGATCTCAAAGCTAGCGGACTAGACACCAATTTAGATATTGAAACGCTAGAAAACGGTACTACCGGTAAATGCCTGGTCTTTGTAACTCCTGATGCTGACCGCACCATGAATTCTTTTTTAGGGATCACTAGCGAGATAGCTCCTAGTGATCTATTGCCTGAAGCTATTTTGGGCTCTGAGTATCTATATCTTGAAGGTTATTTAACAGCATCGGAAACCGGATTGAGTACTATCCTTAAAGCCAAAGAAATAGCCCGCTCTGGAAATATCCAGATAGCCTTTTCCCTATCAGATCCCAATATGGTGGAGTATTTTTATCCAGCGATCACCGAAGTAATTGCTGGGGGGATTGATTTGATTTTTGCCAATGAAGAAGAGTCTTTTAAATTAGCTAAAACCCATTCACTCTCTGAGTCAGTTAACTACCTTAAAAGCGTCAGTCGCAATTTCGCCTTGACCCTGGGATCAAGAGGATCTCTAGTTTATTATGATGGTGAGCTTATTGAGATTCAACCTTTACAAGTAACGGCAATTGATACAGTTGGAGCTGGCGATATGTATGCCGGGGCTTTTCTCCATGGTTTAACCCACGGAATGAGCGCTCAAAAATCAGGAGAACTAGCATCTTTAGCTGCCGCTCGCATTGTTAGCCAGTATGGGCCAAGGCTTGCTAAAGAAGATGTTCAGTCTTTATTGGTTGATTTTTGAGCGAATTGGACCATTATAGTCCAGGGTCATTCTAGAAAAGTCCAGGCTGATAGTTACAACGCTTTCTATACTGTAGTTGGCAGAGCCTGGAGTTCCGCCTAAAAAAGTGAAAGTCCAGCTGCCATCGCCATTATCTCTGTAGGGAGATTTTCTAGGATCGCCAAACATAGAGGGCTCGGCTCTATATTTACTCAAGCCCCCATTGGCTTTTTCAGCTACTTGACGGGCAAGGTTTTGAGCTTTGCCTATTCTAGATTCTTGTAATGTAGCTGAATAGTCGGCAATCAAGTGATTGCTTGGGGCTAAAACTGGATTACCCAGCAGAATTGATATAGCAAAAATCTGAATCATTTTAATTTTTTAGATTAGGGTATTACTCCTTCTATTATCTCTTCGGCTTGGATAATGATCTCTTTAAGTTGTTCTAATGTTTGAGAAGTTACAGATTCCCATAGTCCTCTTTGTTGAGCTTCCAGAAGTCTTTCGGCAATATCTCGCAAAGCGTGAGGATTCTTCTGTTTGATGAAGGAATTAACCAAAGGATCTAACAGATAAGCCTCTGTGATCCCTTGATACATATAATCGGGAACTTGTCCTGTAGTTGCATCATAGGCAAAAAGATAATCTACCGTAGCAGCCATTTCAAAAGCCCCTTTATAGCCATGACGCATCATTCCAGAGAGCCATTTAGGGTTAACTACTCTAGATCTATATACCTTGGCCAATTCCTCGGCTAATGATTTAACTCGGGGATAGCCCAATATAGAATTATCTCCAAAGTAGATTTGTGGTGTTTGCCCGCTTAAGGCCCTGGCTGCAACTACCAAGCCACCTTGAAATTGATAATAGTCATCTGAATCAAGGAGATCATGTTCGCGATTATCCTGATTTTGCAGGACAATTTGTATTTCTTTTAATCTCTCAGGTAGGGCTTGAGAACCATCAATACACTCTACCTCTGTTTCACTGGAATAAGTATAGGCATAGCTGCTCCAATTGAGATAAGCTCTAGCTAGATCCTCTGGGCTTTCCCAGTTTTGCGCCTCAATTAACCCCTGCAAGCCCGCGCCATAGGCGCCAGGTTTTGAGCCAAAAATTCTCAATCTAGCCATTTTTATGGCCTGCTCATCAGTTAAACCCTGCTGACGATAGAGGCTAATTTCTTGAGCTACTTTATGAGCTAGTGGGTTGATTTGTTCTGGTTCTTCTAGAGCTGAGACTGCGGCAATAGCTTTATCTAAAAGTTGAATTAAAGTAGGGAAACTATCGCGAAAAAAACCTGATATTCGCACAGTCACATCTACCCTAGGGCGAGCAAGAACCGAAGGTGAGATAATTTCAAAACCTACCACACGTCGAGATGGTCCATCCCAAAGCGGTTTAACTCCCAAAAGAGCCAAAACCTGGGCAAGATCTTCTCCAGCATTACGCATTGTGGCAGTACCCCAAATTGAAATAGCCAGATTCTTAGGATATTCACCATTTTCTTGGCAATAGCGCTCAATAAGAACTTCTGCTGCTTTTTTGCCCATATCCCAGGCTGTCTCACTCGGAAGAGAGCGAATATCAACTGAATAAAAATTACGTCCTGTAGGAAGCACATCTGGTCTACCTCTAGTAGGAGCACCAGAAGGGCCCGGCGGGACATATTTACCATCGAGTCCAGCTAAAAGATTAGCTATTTCTTGATCACATTGAACTAAAGCAGGAAGCAATCTTTGAGCAATCCAGTCCAATTCTTTTTGGGTATGCTCACCTACATTATCCAAAGGCTCGGCTTTGATTATTTTTTCTACTAAATCTTGAGCATGATCTTCTAAGGCGCTGAGCACATCTCCTACAAGGCGGCAATCTTTGAGTATTCCAGAACAATTTAGCTCGAAACTTTCTGCCTTATCTCTAGTTAGGGGGTTAAAATCCAGGCCAAAATCTTGAGCTAGAGAGCCTATCAAACCTAGTCTTTCCCAGGAGCTATGGCGAGCAATCGCTACGATAAGATCTCTTAATTGTCTACCAGTAGGCGCTTTTCCTAAAATATGAAGACCATCTCTGATTTGGGCTTCTTTGAGCTCACAAAGATAGCCATCAGTTGTAGCAATAAAAGAAGTAAAAGAGTTGGATGAAGGAAGTTCAAGTTGACTTGTTTTAAGAAGTTCTTTGATTTTGGTAGAAATTATCTTGAGCCTTTTGGGATCTAGAAGCTCTGCTTGGTAATACTCATCAATGAGTGATTCGAGTTTTTGAAGATCTCCATACAGTTCAGCTCTAGTCATAGGCGGGGTTAGATGATCTAAAATCACTGCCGATGCCCTTCTTTTGGCTTGGGTTCCCTCGCCTGGATCATTGACGATAAAGGGATAAAAATGGGGTAATTTGCCTAGGGCTATTTCTGGATAACATTGCTGGCAAAGGGCTACAGCCTTGCCAGGTAGCCATTCTAAATTACCATGTTTGCCTACATGGACAATAGCATTAGCCTTAAAACAATGATTTAGCCAATAGTAATATGCTAGATACTGGTGAGTAGGTTCTAGATCTGGAGCATGGTAATTAAAATTGGGATCATTTTCATAGCCTCTACTAGGCTGAATACCAATAAATATATTCCCAAATTGTAAGCCATTGACAACAATATGGTCTGATTCTTGCTTTAAATTCCCCCAGCGCAGCACAACCGATTCAACCACTTCAGATGGCAAGCTTTCAAAATAGTTTAAATATTGCTCCAATGGAATTTTAATAGCAGAATATCTCAATTGCTTGATTAGATCTTCGCTAGAAACTGGCAAATGTTCAAGATGATAACCAGCAAAAGAGAGGGCTTTTAATATTTCTAGAGCGCTTTGGGGGGTATCTAGGCCAACTCCATTGGCGATGCGCCCTTCTCTTGGTGGGTAATTAGCCAAAACTAGAGCAATTTTGCGCTGGCTGATTGGTGTATTTTTGAGCTTGAGCCAGTTATAGGTCAAATCAGCAACAAAATCTACGCGATCTGCTTTAGGTTTATAAATAGTAATCTCTGTCTCTAGTTGAGGATGCCAGTTTTTTTGCTCTTTAAAGGAAATAGCCCTAGTGATGATTCGCCCATCTACTTCAGGTAGGACTACATTCATAGCCAGATCACTAGGTGTAAGACCTAGTGAGTTATTGAGCCATTGTTGTTCTCTACTACTAGCTAAAATAACTTGTAAAATTGGTAAATTGAGCTGATGCCAGAACTGCTCTATGCTTTGTTGGTTTCCTAATTGAGCAATAGCAAAGCTGGTGGTATTGAGAATAATTTGGCTTTGCTGCAAAAGAGTAAGCAACTCTCTTTGCAATTGATTATCTCTTAGAGAGGAAACATAAATAGCTACGCAAGAGAGGCCTCTCTGCTCTAAAGATTCAACCAAAGCATCAATAGCCTCTAGATTACCAGAGAGAAAATGGGCCCGGTAAAAGAGAATTGCTACTTCTTTACTATTGTTTTTAGAACACCTATAAATGCCAATTTTGGGGATGATCTGAGCTCTAGGAGGATTATAACTTGTAGCAAAAGAACAATCGGTAAGAAATTTAAGGCCATTGATTAGATTGTTTTTGCCACCTTCGACAAAATACTCCCAAAGTTTCTTGACAAGATCAATTGGGACATTGGATTGGCTCATCAAGATAGGATCTAATTGATCATCACCAGGTAAAACATAGAGAAAAGCTCCATGTGTTTGCACTATTTCTTTGACTACTTCTAAACCATAGGACCAATAAGAAATCCCACCTAAAATGCGCAAAACTATTACCCTGGCTTTGCCAAGAACCCGTATGGCATAATCATCAATCACAAATTCCTGCTTGAGTCTGAGCAAATTTAAGCTGCGAATTGTCGGAAAATCACTAGGAAGCTCAGATAGACTATTGGCTAGGGTTTGAATATCGGTATCAGCCCCAGTGAGGATGACTATATCTGAAGGGTTTTGCTCAATGAGCGTGAACTTGAGATCATCTTCAATTGAGTCTTTAGTAGCGATACGGTGCATATTTTTCTATTCGTTTTTCAGGCTAATTTATGTGAGGATAACCCTTCTGTCCAAACACTTTGAGTCTAATCTAAAATAAACATATATATAAATCAGACCCTTGATGGTGAAATATGTATTTTGATCCAATGTATTTTCTTTTTGCCCTGCCGGCCTTGTTGTTGGGAATGTGGGCCCAATTTAGAGTGTCTTCAGCCTTTGGTAAATATTCAGAAGTTGGTACTAGATCTGGGATGACCGGCGCACAAGCAGCCCGCAGAATCCTTGATTACAATGGCTTACAAAATGTTGCAGTAGAGAGAGTAGATGGCTTTTTGAGCGATCACTATGATCCTAGCCAGAAGATTTTACGTTTGAGCTCAGCAGTCTATGACCAACCTTCACTAGCTGCAGTAGGAGTAGCGGCTCACGAAACTGGCCATGCCCTACAAGATAAGGAGCACTATGTTCCTTTGACCTTTCGCTCTGCTATCGTGCCAGCAGTGCAAATTGGCAGCTCCCTAGGTCCAATCATATTCATGGTCGGATTATTTATGACCCAATTTGTAGGAACTACTGTAGCTTGGATTGGTTTAATTCTCTTTGCTCTCTCTGCTATCTTTGCCTTGGTAACTCTACCGGTAGAATTTGATGCTAGTAATAGAGCCAAAAAACTCCTAGTTTCTACTGGTATAGTTGATAACAATGAAGTCAAAGGAGCAACCGCTGTCCTCGATGCAGCCGCCCTGACTTATGTAGCAGCAGCGCTGCAAGCTATCTCTACTTTGCTTTACTACTTTACAATTTTGCAAAGAGAAGGACGTAGAGGCTAAATAGCCCTAATTGATGGTATTTTGAAACACATCAGCTCTATTTGTAGAATAGGCGGTGTGTTTTTATTGTTTTTAAGGTAGTTGAGATATGTTGCGGCGCAAAGGCTTTGAGGTAGAGATATATACAGGTACTCCGCAAGGTGAAATCATTGGCTTTTCAGATCTCATCACCAGAGACTTGGAGGGTTTTGTTACTGAACCGGATAATCGCAATGTAGAATATATCACTGCTCCTTTTGAGTCCTATAGTGATCTTCTCTACGCTTTAGTAGAACCTAGAGTCAGATTGAGAAATTATCTCCAAAAGCTGGGAAATTATACCTTAATCCCAGGTAGTACTCTTTCTTTGGGAGATAGTTCTGTTTTTTCTCGCTCAGATCCTCTCAATCGCTATCATGATTTTATAGAACAAACTTATGGCACCAATGTTGTTACCGCCAGTGTGCATATCAATATTGAATTGGTAGAACCTCAGTTGTTGATGAAAGCCTGTAGATTGATTAGGGTAGAGGCTCCTCTTTATTTGGCCTTGAGCGCAGCATCACCTTTCCTGGACAACAGGATTACTGGTTATCATTCCAAACGCTGGCAGATGTTTCCTAAAACCCCAAAACAGGTTCCTCTTTTTGCTGATCATCAACACTATATTGACTGGACAAAAGAGCAAATTGAATTAGGAACAATGCAAAATGTACGTCATCTCTGGTCTTCTGTTCGTCCAAATGGGCCTGAGCGCCCTTATCAACTTAATCGGCTAGAGCTAAGAATCTGTGATTTGGTTGTCAATCCACTGAGCCTTTTGGCTATTACCGCTTTATTAGAAGCCAGAATAACTCAAATGATTTTAGATCCTAACCTTGACCCGCTTATTTCGAGTAAATTTTCTGCCCAAGAGTTGCTCAAAATCACCGATGAGAATGAATTATCTGCCGCTCAAAATAGCCTAGATGCCTCTTTAGTTCACTGGCAAAGCGGCCAGTTAATTAGCGCTAGAGATTGGTTAAATGAACTCTCCCAGCAAGTCTGGCCCATTGCCAGGCAGGGAGGATTTGCTTGTTTTCTTTCTCCCTTGAGGAGCATTTTGGAGCAGGGCAACCAAGCCCAACAGTGGTTAAAACTACATGATTGCGGGATGAATATTCAGCAAATCATGATACATACAATCGCAGAGTTAGCCAAACAGGATAGAAACTTAGTAGACTTGTTCTAAAAAATCTCTTCGGTCATTTTTTTGATCAATAAAAAAAACTAATAATATTTAAAGATTTAGAAAATTTATCAATCGCTCATGACACTTAAGGTCGTTTTGATTAATCCCCAGATTCCGCCAAATACTGGCAATATCGCTAGAAGCTGCGCTGCAACAGCCACAGAGCTTCATCTAGTTGGACCATTGGGGTTTGAAATTAGTGATCGTCATCTCAAAAGAGCTGGTCTGGATTATTGGCCCCACGTAGATCTTCACCATCATTTATCTTGGGAGAATTTTCTTGAATTTTACCCTACAGTAGGTGGTCGCTTGCTTGGCTATTCAGTTAGAGGAGCGCAAAATTATTCCCAGTTTCAATATCAAAAGGGAGATTGGCTAGTCTTTGGCAGTGAGACACAAGGCTTGCCTAGAGAGATTTTACAGCTTTGCGATACTACTTTAAATATTCCTATAGATTCTCAAAAGGTCCGCAGCCTCAATCTTTCAGTTAGTGTTGCTATTGGTCTTTTTGAAGCCAGACGACAAATTTACTATACATAAGAAATATTAATGTGTTTTTCAAGATATTGTTGCAAAAAAATAATTATCTAAACTTATATTTCTTTTGCACAAGTAACAATGGTTTTCAAGAAAAATAAAGATGCTGTATTGTTTACCAAAAGCGACATTAGGGAACATAGAGCTGATGATGTCTGTCTTTGAGGTGCAGAGTGAAAGAGTTAAATTTGTTACTTTTTGGCAAGAGAGCTCCTTTTTTATTGCGACTTGTCTAAAAGGCCGAATCAGGTTAATCTCTCTAGTAATCACTGACTGACTTGTTCAGTATTTAATAAACTCACTAAACACAAGGAGGTTCTTTTTGAAAAATTCATATCAACAAAAGACCACACCTGTTTCTCAGTTCTTAGTCCAAGAGCAGATTACAGAAAAAGTACAAATAAAATCCAAAAGAAGTTGCTTTGGTGGTCTCTCTTTGGCCATGGTTTTTTCATTAGGCTCATCTGCTATCGCTGCAGATAATATCAATGTTGCAAAATTTAAAGTCATAAGTAGTGGCTCAGTAGCCAGTTCCCCAACTGTCCTAACTCAAACAAACATACCTCCTGGTGCCATAGAAATCCCAGTAGAGCAGACTGTTGAGGCAGGAGTTGTCATTCCAGTAACAGTCTCGCAGCCTCTATCTAGACCTTCGGTTGTATCCAAGCAGGAGCAAAAATCTTTCAATGCCTCAACCCCTGTGGCTTACCACAATACTAGTTCTATTTATTCTTCCAATAAAATATCTAAATCCTATATCTCCAAGCTTAAATCAGAGATAGCCCAAGGGCCTCAAACAAGCGTGGTGATTCCTGTAGATTCGGTTAATAGCCAAGAGCCAACTACTAAAAATGAGGAACGTCCCAATACCAATTTAGTAGGTACCGCATCTTCTGATGCAGGTTTAGACTATCCAGATAGCTTACCTATTCCTGTTGAAGGACCTCTTGTTCCCCTTAACAACTTACCATCTTTCATCAGCTATCAATGGCCAACTAGAGGCGTCTTAACTTCTGGCTATGGTCGTCGTTGGGGTCGTATGCATAAGGGTATTGATATAGCCTCCTCTGTAGGTACTCCAGTAGTAGCAGCAGCTCCAGGCGAGGTAATTACAGCTGGTTGGAATTCAGGCGGTTATGGCAACGTTATTGTACTTCGTCATGCTGATGGCAGTGAAACCCTTTATGGACACAATAGTCGCATCTTGGTCCGCACTGGTCAGATAGTTCAACAGGGAGAGCAAATTTCAGCAATGGGTAGCACTGGACATAGCACTGGACCTCACCTCCATTTTGAAGTACATCCCAATGGTGGTTCCGCTGTTAATCCAATTGCCTTTTTGCCTAGTGCAAGATAGCCAGAACATCATAGTAGCTCTCAATTGGAGCTCTACTATGATTTTTTTATTGAATTGCTTGGGCTTGTAATTTGAGGATTTGTTCTATACCACTTTGGGCTAAATCCAAAATGTGATCTAATTGCTTGCGGCTAAAGGTTCCTGATTCTCCAGTACCTTGAACCTCTACCAACTCAAGATCTCCGGTCATAACTACATTGAAATCGACTTCAGCTTGGCTATCTTCTTCGTAATTGAGATCTAGAAAAAGATCTCCTGCAATCTGTCCAACAGAAATAGCAGCTACCGGGCTACGTAATGGTGATTTAAGTAATTCACCCTGCTCAAGCATTTTTTTAATTGCCAGAGCAAGGGCAACATAGCCGCCATTAATAGCAGTAGTTCTGGTACCAGCATCGGCCTGCAAGACATCAGCATCGACTAGGATGGTTCTCTCACCTAAAGCTTCTAAATCTAAAACTGCTCTGAGGCTTCTGCCAATGAGCCTTTGAATTTCTTGGGTACGGCCTGAGAGTTTCATAAATTCGCGCTCTTTGCGCTCTGGTGTTGAGCCAGGAAGCATACGATATTCGGCCGTCAACCAGCCAGTACCCTTGCCAGCTAAAAATTTCGGCACTCCATTTTGCACGCTAACAGTACACAACACCTTGGTATTGTCGCAATGAGTCAATACTGAGCCCATAGAAAAAGCAGTAAAATCTTTCTCAAAACGTACTGGGCGTATATCGTTAAAAAGCCGTTGATCGCTTCTTGTCCTAGCCATAATTATTAAAAAGAGGGTGCGCTGTGCACCCTAATATTGTTTTAAAGCACACCTAAATTAGCTAGTCCCAAAATAGCCCCAGCTCCGAGTAGATGACCAAAGCTAGCAGTACCCAAAACTGCAGGCCAGCCAAATCCACCAAATAGACTAGGTGAAGGAGTAGCAGGTCCTACATTGGGATATTT
Organism: uncultured cyanobacterium; assembly: GCA_903887375.1. GTDB lineage: Bacteria > Cyanobacteriota > Cyanobacteriia > Cyanobacteriales > Microcystaceae > CAISPN01. The sequence continues at coordinate 34,232 of CAISPN010000044.1, read as the reverse complement.
GATGGTCAATTTCCCAAAAGCAATAGCTAAAATATTGGCAGCTATCATCACAAAAGCGACTTTTGGACTCCATTCGACAGTTCTAGGTAGCTCAATAGCTAAGATCAGATTCGTCAAAAGCATTAATCTTCTCTCCAAAAATTATATTTTCACGGCCTGATTCTAAGGCCATAGGCTCATCACCTTTAACATACTGTTGCAATACTTAACCTAGCCTTCTAACTCATCATCCAATTGCTGCCACTGCGGATTTCTACGGTTAAAGGAACTGTTAACTTGACAGCATTTTCCATGATTGATTTGATTTGTGGCTTTAATATTTCCAGCTCTTGGGGGGGCATTTCTAGGACTAACTCATCATGGACTTGGAGTAAGAGTTTTCCTTGGTAGGATTTTAATAGTTCAAATATCTTAATCATGGCGATTTTGATGATATCGGCGCTAGAGCCTTGTATTGGAGCATTAGCTGCGCTTCTTAGCATTTGGGCTTCTTCTTGGCTCATTTTCAGATTTTCTAGGGATAATTGACTCTCGGGTATACCTCGATATTTACCCAAACCTGATTCAAGAAAATTAAAGTAGCGTCTTCTACCCAATATAGTAGTGACATAGCCGTTGGTTATGGCTTGTTTTTTGGTTTGTTCTAGATAGTTAAAGATGCGGGAATATTTTTGGCGGTACTTTTCAATAAATTCTTTACCCAAAGCAGCGTCAAGTCCTGATTCTCTGGCAAAGCGCTGAGCCCCCATGCCATAAATTACGCCAAAATTAATAGTTTTACCTAAGGTTCTCTCACTTGGGCTGATTTGCTCTTTTTCCAGGAGAATTTGCGCTGTTACTTTATGGACATCTTCGCCTTTTTGGTAGGCTTCTAGCAAGATGGGCTCTTGAGCTAAGTGAGTGAGGATCCTTAGCTCAATTTGAGAGTAATCTGCTGAGAGTAAAACCCAATTTTTCCTAGGAATGAAGGCGCGGCGAATCTGTCGGGAAAACTCGGTTCTAATCGGGATATTTTGCAAATTGGGGTTAGATGAAGAAAGTCTGCCAGTTGAGGTGATAGTTTGATTGAAATCGGTATGTAGTCTTGCGGTATTGGGATTAATCAGCTTAGGTAGGGCGTCAACATAGGTGGATTTGAGCTTGGCATAAGTTCGATAATGCAACAGGTGATCAATAATGGGATGATCTCCTTGTAATTTTTCTAGAATTGATTGATCTGTGGAAAAGCCGGTCTTGGTTTTACGGCTTTTTTTGCTGCTTAGCTCCAGCTTGCTAAAGAGGATATCGCCTACTTGCTTGGGAGAGTTGATGTTAAATTTTTCACCAGCGCTTTGGTAAATTGCCTCTTCGGTGATTGTTAATTCTTGCTCAAGTTGCTCTGAGAGAATTTGGAGATATTGGGTATCTAAGGTGATTCCTTCTGATTCCATATCAGCTAAAACAATTTCTAAAGGTAGCTCTACTTGCTTTAGTAAATTATATAGTTCTGGAATTTGTTCAATTTCTGCTTTGAGTTTGTCATATAACAAGTACGTAGCATAGGCATCCAAGCCACAGTAATTGGCTGCTTGCTCGATTGGCAAATCAGCAATTGTTTGATTTTTTGCCAGGTTTAATTCTTGATAATCTAAAGAAACTACACCAATTTGATAGCGAAAACAAAGATCGCTGAGCTTATGTTTTTGTTCGGGATTTAAAAGATAGCTTGCCAGCAGGGTGTCAAATTCCACTCCCTCAAGAAAGATGCCATGGTGTCTCAAAACCAATCGATCAAATTTGGCATTTTGAAAAATCTTGGGATATTGGGAAGATTCTAATATGGGTCTGAGAGAATTTAAGACTTCTTGGCAATCAAGATGAGATTGAGCTGGGTGATAAAGGGGTATATAAGCTGTATTATTTTCTCCCCAGCAGCAGCCAAGTCCTACTAATTTAGCTTGTCTAGTATCTAATCCAGTAGTTTCACTGTCCCAAGCCACTGGTTTGCTTTGTTGTTCTAAAGTTTGAATTAATTTTTGTAGTTTATCTTGAGTATCAATTATCTCTACCAGGAGATCTGTAGTTGGCTTATCTGGTAAATCAAAGCTTAATTGGGTCGGCTCAAACAATTTTTCATGTAATGTGATAACTTTTTGTAAAATTGTTTTTAATTCGAGTTGTTCTAGCAAAGGCCGCACTTGTGCTAATTCGAAAGATTTGAGATAATTCTGATCCATCTTGAAAGCTAATGGTACATCTTGGCTGATTTTGGCCAACATATGCGAGTGAAGAGCTTCATCTTTGCCTGCTTCTAATTTTTTGGCAATGGTTTCTTTGATTTGCGAGATGTTGTTGTAGATGTTGTTGAGATTGTCATATTGATTGAGTAGGGTAGTGGCTGTTTTTTCGCCAATGCCTTTTACTCCTGGAATATTGTCAGATTTATCACCACAAAGAGCTTTGAAATCTACTATTTGATCGGGTCTGATGCCCATTTTTTCTAGAATCTGTTCTGGTCCAAATTCAGGATACATACCATCGCTTTGGTTTTTTAGGGCATTATGATCTAGATAAAGTACTCTAATGTTGTTCTCAGGGGCAACAAGTTGAAATAAATCTCTATCGCCTGTAACTATTTTTACTTGATAATCTGCTTGGTTAGCTAAATTAGCTAGAGTGCCAATGACATCATCCGCTTCATAGCCGGCTACGCTTATTTGAGGGATCTTGAGCGCTGTTAATATTTCATGTAGATTCTCTATATCAATGATAAATTCACCAGGAGTTTCTTGGCGATTAGCTTTGTAATTGACATCAGCCTCATGTCGAAAGGTGGGCTCTTTTCTATCAAAACCTATCACTACTCCTTGGGGACGATAATGGCTGATAATCTGCAATAGTGAATTGAGAAAACCAAAACAGACACTTGTTGGTATACCATCGCTATTGCGCAATGCTCCCCGCCGGGCAGTAGCAAAGGCGTAATAGGCTCTAAAGGCTAGAGAATGTCCATCGATCAGCAGCAAAAGGGGAGCTGTATTATTCATGTCTTTTATTATATTCTCTAGAGCTTGCCAAGTAAGAATAATTCTGTTATGCTGGTTAAGCAGTAAAAAAGCCGGGATAGCTCAGTCGGTAGAGCAGAGGACTGAAAATCCTCGTGTCCGCAGTTCAAATCTGCGTCTCGGCATTAATTATAAGCTTCCATCAAAGGAATCGTTGTGGTGACTCCTATAACAAGCACAATTAAACCAGAGATTAAAATATTAGTTCTTATCACCGATGGTTTCACGATTTATGGCTCAGTAATAGCTGATTCTGTCTTGGCTAGAAGCCAAGTAACCTAGATTGTTAAATCCCCACGTTGTCGCAGTGAATTATTATATTCATGCTAGCTTGTGACTTTATAACGAGGTTTTTCTATCTTATGACGGTGGCTCTCGTCATATGTGTAGGGCATGAGCTATAACGCCATCCCAATCCTCGACTGACCTCAAATTGCAACATGAGATTGACAAAAACATTGCAAGACTGCTAATTTAGTACCATAAGACATATAACATAAGCACATATTTCAATGAAAAAAACAATATTCTTAGTAACAAATCTCTTAATTTCTTTATCTTCAACATTAATTATAAGTCATCAATCATCTTCAGCTGAAACTTGTACTCCATTAGGAATAGTTGGTGGCGAACCGGGACAAACCTATGTCCACAAAACTGTATCTCTTCCTGAAGTTCCTATCGGTTTTTTACGTTTGAAACGTGACGACTGGAACACTGATTTTTCGGTCCAAAGTGGAGTTAAGTATAAAAGATTTAATGCAATTCTAACACCGCAAACTCAAGGAAGTTATGATATCAAAATGTATCTTAAATACAGTGATGGGACTGCCGATGAAGTCTATAAAAATCAGCCTGTATTATCGCCTGAAATACCGTTATTGATGACAGGTAGGCCTCGTGTTGGTAAAGAGCCTTATCAAGTGAACGTATTTGTAGGAGATTTAGAATCTGCAGGTAAATCCTATAATATTTCAGTCCAAGGTTGTAAATAACTTGATGAAATATAGAGATATTTTCACTTTTCTTTGACTCAGTAGATTTAATGCTCTCGCTTAAACTTCTCAATAGAATTAGCTAGTTTATTAGCTGAGGTAGCACTAATGAAATCAAGTTTGAACTGGTTATTTTGGCTGAGATATTCAGCGTAGGCAGATTGAAGATAAGGACGATAGCTCTCATTCTTGCTAATATAAACTTCAAAAAATGGCACTAAGACAGCAGAGGCATACTTACTGATTAAGTTTTGACTGGGCAGAGTTAGATGACCTACAGATTCTATTGCCTCGTTAATCCCAGGGTCAAGCTTAGTGAAGTTGACATGCGCTTGTCCTTCTACCATTATCCAATATTTATTTGGTGAGGTGAGCCAAGTAAAGGAAGCTGCCTGTTCTAAAGCAGGTGGAGCGGCAGGATCGTAACTTCCTGAAGCAAAAACAATGGGAATCGAAATCTTACCAAGTCCTTGAGGTCCATAAATGCTGCGATTGACTGGATTGGCAGCAAAAACCGCTTTCACTCGACTATCTCGAAAATGATAAGATTGTCGCGGCAATTCCAAGGCTCGACATTCTAGCAGTAGAGATATGTCCAATCCCTCATAAAGACGATTGCAATCCTGTTGCAAATTATTAAAATCAATTTCTGCCCCACCAATGGCTAAGGTTGTATAACCGCCAAAGGAATGACCTGCCATGCCAACATTATCTAGGTCAAGTTTTCCTTGAAATTCGCCTTGATTGCGCCTTTGCAGTTCGTCAATAACATAGCTAATATCCTTGGGGCGATTTATAAATTCATTGAGGTCAAATATGTCTCGATGGTAGCCCTCAAACATCTCCTTTAACCAGATGATATCGCTGCCAGGATGTTGAGGAGCGACAACTACATAGCCGTAGGTAGCTAAGTTTTGTAGTCCTTGAGCATAATCTTCTGGTCGAGAGGATAATCCGTGAGAGAAAACAATAACTGGCGTTTTTTCTGATTCCTGTCCTTGTGGTTGGTAAACATCAACATAAAAGGCCCGGTTACGGCTTTTATCCACTAGGTTCCAAACTCTCTTGGTAACGGCATATTTACCTGGCTTAGTGACATCGGGTAGGGTAGAATAATTGACAGAAGCATCAGTTGCGGCTTCTTGGACAGTCAAAGAGCGCAATTCAGTAGTTAAGGTCTCCGTTGCCAATAGTACTTTATCTGCGAATTTTGCCGAAGCCAGCATCAGTTCTCCCTGTAACTGAAGATTGGTAGATAATTTTTTTAGGACATTGAGCAGGGTTAGTCCTTCGGGATCAAAAGCAGCTTGAATCAATGCACCTCGCAGGACGTATTTTCCGTTTGCTCCTCCTTGAATCGTAATACCTTTGCCGAGGCGAGTAAGAATATCATCGCCAATTGCACTATTAAAAAAACGGGATACCATCACGGGATTGATATCAAATCGTTTGACCAGTAGCTTACGAAATTCTGCTCGTTGTTCTGGAGTTACTTGAGCTAAATAAAAATTTAAATCCTCATTGATAGTGCCGTCTTTAGCAAAGGTTTCTAAGGATTCAACCCTTAGTGAGAACATCAGTGGTCCGTAGGATAAATAAAGTTTTTCAGCCGCATGAATAGGAAGCGCTGTTATAAAAGTAGTTACAACTCCTAATAAAAATAATGTGATTTTGGATTTTGGATTTTGGGTTTGGAATTTCAACATGAAGATTATGCTTTTGTAAAGATAAGAATATAGGGGTTGGTCAAAAAATAAGCAATTGAGACCATCAAAAAGGTCGTTCGTACAACTTCATATTATGGGAGAATGTGCATAGTTCTAAAATTTTAAATATAAGTACTTCCTATGAAATCATATTTTTGGACTAAAAAACAAATTGTTCCAATGAAAAAAATTCTGACAACGACAAGTCTGATAATGTTTTTTGGGTTCGTATTTCCAGTCTGTTCACTCACTGAGCTCTTATTTACCAAAGATGCACAAGCTAATGACCTACAGCAAAACCCAACGACCGAAAGAGGGGGGGTGGTGCAAAGTAACGCCCTTGCCTTAACCAATCCTAATCCTAATATTGAACAGAAGGTCCTTGATATCCTGAAGGCCATGAGTGATCGTCTTTCTGGTGCCCAAACCATGACTTTTACTGCTGTTACTACTTACGAAAGTCCTAGTCGACTTGGCCCTGCTCTAGCTTACAACACGGTTTCTAATGTTACTTTACAAAGGCCCAATAAGCTGCAAATAATAGTACCTGGAGATGGTCCTGCTTCTGAGTTTTATTACAATGGAAAAACGATGATCGCATATGCACCAGAAGAAAATCTAGTTGCTGTGGCTGATGCCCCGCCTACTATCGATGCATTGCTCAAATTTGCTTATGATAATGCTGCCATATATTTTCCATTTAGCGACGTGATTGTGGCAGATCCCTATAAGGACATTGTTGATAAGCTGGAGATAGCTTTCTACATTGGTCAATCTAAGGTTATTGATGGAACGAAGACGGATATGTTTGTGATCGCCACCAATAAAGTGTTTGCACAAGTTTGGATCGGCAGCGAAGATAAACTTCCCCGAATGATTCGTGCTGTATACTCTGACGATCCTTTAAAACTTCGGCATCAGGTGACATTTTCAAATTGGCAACTAGATGTTCCTATTCCTGCGGGTACTTTTGCTTCATCTCGTGCTAATGATGCAAAACGTATTAAATTTAAGCACCCAAACCCATAACCTACATTCACACCTTAACATTGAGGAACATTAACACCATGAAAAACGCTGCTATTGTTTTGACAGGTATTTCGATAATAGTATTTTGTTCTAGTCCAGCACATGCCTTTTTCCACGGGAACCGATATGGTGGCAGTACATCACACAGTCAAGGATCTACGACGCATGAAAGCGCTTGGGGTACAAGTACATCACACAATGCTGGAGAAGGTACCACACACAACAACTATTACGGTGGTAGTGCGACTCATTATACAGGTGGAGGCTGGTCTAAAACTGGTGCTTACGGTGGGACAGCTTCTGGGAATGCTCATTATGGTACTTCCTCATATACTAGTCCATCGGGGTACGGAGATGTTCACTATGGCGGTGCATACTATGCGCCAACGAATAGTGCATATTATTCTGGATACCATCCACCCACTACTGTGAACTACTATGGAAGCGGATGTTATAACTGTGGTGGTTGGGCTGCCGGTGCTGCCGCAGTTGCCGGTGCTGCCGCAGTTACTGCCGCTGCTACAGCAACATACAACGCTTCTCACCCTACATACGTTATGGGTGCCATTTATCCGGTGCTTCCTGTGGCTTGCAATCCTATTTTAGGTTCACCTTATTACCAGTGTGGCAGTACGTGGTTCAAGCCATCTTATGGTGCCAATGGAATATATTACACGGTGGTACCGGCTCCCTAGTCTGTATTAATCGCCAATCTATCAAGATAGTTGATATTTGACAGGTTTTACTCTTAGTCTGATTTTTTCAATAAAATTACACCCAAAGTACCACAAATAACTTCTAATCCCAAATAGCCGATTAATAGCCAACTAGGTATACCATCTACAACAATACTTAAAACTCTACCTATAGCCAACCCAAACATAAATACGGTAAGACTATAAAGTGCGGCTTGTCTTAACTGAACTTTAAAAGCACCGACAATCCAGAAACTCAACAACGCAAAATATAAACCCATCACTGCTCGAAATATGTGGAAACCATTTATATTTGATAGTTCGATTCAAATAAATAACTAAGGCTTTTCTGTGGTAGCAGTCCATATGATAAGGCTATTGGTATTAAACCAATTGCCGTGATTAAAAGAAAAATTTGGCGAATATTCATTTAGTTATTACAATTTTTAGTCTTAATTTATTCAGTATCTTATCATACGTACAAAGTATATATAATCCAGACGGACATGAAAAAATGAAGCTAGATCATAGAAATCTTGATTTTCAAACGGGTATTGCTCAATTGGCAAACAACGATTTGGAATGGCACGCTGCAGAGCACACAATAAAAAACAAAAGCACTATATCAAGTTACTTTGATAATTTGGTAATGGCTGCAAGTGTAATGATTATTAGCAGTAAAATATATTGAGATTTAAGGAGTCAACAAATGCACCTTACTCCCCAGGAAAAAGATAAACTTCTAATTTTCACTGCAGCCTTGCTTGCAGAGCGGCGCAAAAACAAAGGATTAAAATTGAACTATCCTGAATCGCTAGCCTATATCTCTGCTGCCATTTTAGAAGGTGCCAGAGAAGGGCGTTCGGTTGCTGAACTGATGAGCTTCGGAGCTACATTGCTTAAACGTGAAGATGTAATTGATGGTATAGCCGAAATGCTCTATGAAGTTCAAGTAGAGGCTACATTTCCCGATGGCACTAAACTTGTTACTGTACATAATCCTATTACATAAAAATTAACAATTATGATTCCAGGAGAAGTCTTCCCCGAAAGCGGTCAAATTGAACTCAATGTTGGCCGAACTACTGTAACAGTCACTGTTGCCAATACTGGAGATCGCCCCATTCAAATTGGCTCCCATTTTCACTTCTACGAAGTCAATAGCTACCTAGTTTTTGAGCGGGAACTATCTAGAGGAATGCATTTGGATATTCCTGCTGGGTTTTCCCTGCGGTTTGAACCAGGTGATGAAAAAAAAGTGCAACTAGTAGCATTTGGTGGTAGCAGAGAAATCTATGGATTTAACAATCTAATCAACGGAGCATTAGAGGATTAAAGTAATGAGTAACTTTATCGACCGCAAGGCCTATGCAGGGATCTATGGTCCTACAGTTGGAGATCGCATTCGCTTGGCAGATACAGAATTGATCATAGAAGTAGAGCGCGATTATACCGTTTACGGAGATGAGGTGAAATTTGGAGGTGGTAAGGTCATAAGAGATGGAATGGGCCAATCACCTATCTCAAATGCAGATGGCGCAGTAGATCTAGTAATCACCAATGCTCTGATCCTTGATTGGTGGGGAATAGTCAAAGCCGATATTGCCATTAAAGATGGGATTATAGCCGCTATTGGCAAAGCCGGCAATCCTCACACCCAACCTGGAGTCGATATCATCATTGGCCCAGGAACTGAAATCATTGCTGGAGAAAGCCATATCATCACCGCAGGCGCAATTGATACCCATGTGCACTTTATTTGTCCACAACAAATTGAAGTAGCCCTTGCCTCTGGAATCACTACCATGATTGGTGGAGGAACTGGACCTACAGCTGGGACCACTGCAACTACCTGCACCCCAGGACCATGGAACATTTATCGCATGCTCCAATCAGCTCAAGCCTTTGCGATGAATATTGGATTTTTGGGTAAAGGCAACAGTAGCCAACCAGAAGCTTTAATAGAACAAGTTGAAGCTGGTGCGATAGGACTCAAATTGCATGAGGATTGGGGTACAACTCCTAGTGCTATCGATCAATGCCTCTCTGTTGCAGATCAATATGATGTTCAAGTAGCGATCCATACCGATACACTCAATGAAGCAGGTTTTGTCGAATCGACCATAGGAGCTTTTAAAGATCGCACTATCCATACCTACCATACAGAAGGAGCAGGTGGTGGGCACGCGCCCGATATCATAAGGGTATGTGGACAAGCCAATGTCTTACCCTCTTCTACTAATCCCACCAGACCCTATACCACCAATACTCTAGAAGAACACCTAGATATGTTGATGGTCTGCCATCACTTAGATCCTTTTATTCCTGAAGATGTAGCTTTTGCTGAATCAAGAATCCGCTCTGAGACGATTGCTGCAGAAGATATCCTACATGATCTAGGCGCTTTTAGTATGATTTCATCTGACTCACAGGCAATGGGTCGCATTGGAGAAGTGATATTGCGCACCTGGCAAAGCGCCCACAAGATGAAAGTCCAAAGAGGCGCTCTGGCTGAAGATTCCTCCAGAAATGATAACCATAGAGCTAAGCGCTATATCGCCAAATACACAATTAACCCTGCTATTACTCATGGTATTTCCCAATATGTCGGCTCGGTGGAAGTAGGTAAACTGGCAGATCTAGTTCTCTGGAAACCGGCTTTCTTTGGAGTTAAACCTCAAATGGTTCTCAAAGGCGGGATGGTAGCCTGGGCCCAGATGGGTGATGCCAATGCCAGTATACCTACACCCGGTCCTGTTTATGGTAGGCCGATGTTTGCCAGTTATGGCGCAGCTATTGAAAATACCTCCCTTCTCTTTCTCTCTCAGATAGCTCTAGAGCAAGATATCCCCCAAAGACTGGGATTAACCAAGGCGACTTTAGCGGTTCAAGATACTCGCAATCTGAGCAAAAAAGACCTCAAGCTAAATGATGCTCTGCCCGAAATCGAAGTAGATCCAGAAACCTACCAAGTCAAGGCTGATGGTGTATTGTTAACCTGTGAGCCAATGTCAGTACTGCCTATGGCTCAGCGTTATTTTCTATTCTAGGTCGTGGTTTTTGAGTAGAAACAATTCCCGTTCCTACCGTTAAAAGTAAACTGGTGATCACTGAAACTGTTACCAAGGGTATCACATGCGTACCAGAAATGACCGAGATAACAATAATCATACTCACAGGAGTTTTTAAAAGGGCTGCTGCTAGTGCCGCAGTCGCACAAACCAGTGAAACCGTAGGGGGTATAAATGGAAATACAAGTGAAATAACAGAACCTAGAGTTACCCCAATTAAAAAAACAGGAAAAACAAAACCACCTCGAAAACCACTATGAATACTCAAGCTGACTGTCAAACTTTTGACCAAAAGTAAAATTAGTAGTGAGCCTAATCCCATTTGAAACCCCTGGTCAATAATTGTTTGAATCTGATCCTCGCCATAAAACAGCGAAAGCGGTACAAAAAAAGCAGCTATCCCAATACCTAAACCACCTAGAGTATTTAACAAAACAGGATTTTTCTTTAAGGGAGAGACTAGATGGCCAGTTAGCCGAAAAATTGCTATAAATAAAAATGCGGTAGCAGCGCAGATCACGCCTATTAATAGGGCATATAAGATATCTTGGGCATGTAGTCCCTCGGCAAAATTGGAATAATGCGGGTATTTGTATTGGCCACCTATAGTCAGCCCAGTAGAAAAGCGAAAGACCAAAAAACCAACAATTGCTGAGACAACTACAGGAATAAAAGATTCATAGTATTCCAGACCAAAACGATGTGGGATTTCCAGGGCAAAAATAGCACTACCTAAAGGAGAGCCAAAAAAAGCGCCTAAAGCTGCAGAAATCCCGCAAAAGGTCAAGGTTCTCAATTGTTCTTGCTTTAATTTCAGCTTTTTTCCTAGCAAACTACCAATACTGCCATTGATATCAACCAAAGGCGCCTCTGGTCCTACACTACTGCCGGCAATCAAAGAAAGTAAAGAGGCTATCAACATACCAGGAATTTTTTTATAATTCAGATAGCCACTTTCGTGAATCTCGCCTACAACCTCACTCATTCCACCAGAAACACTGAAGTATTTTACGGCCAAGCCAACTAATAGGCCTCCTATTGTGGTGATAATCCAGCCATAATGACTAAGTTGTTCATTTGTAGTAGATAGATTGTGCCAAATTGTGTTGGTTCCCCATTTCAAGAGATAGTAGTAGACAGAAGAAAACAGACCAACTATAACGCCTAGATAGATTGCATAGACAACAAGTAACCTGTCAGAAACATAACGTAGTCTACTCATCGCAATTGATCCTACAAAAAATGTATAATTTAATCTACGTATACTGATATCATCAGTTAAGCAAATTGGATGGACAACAAAGGTACTGATAGTTTTATTGCTGGCAACTCTCCCCCAGCTTTTCAGGAGTCATTTGGTGAGGATATAAAGCTTTCAGCATTTTTGGATAATACATTACTTGGTGTTGTCTTTACAGGACATTTGCAATCATCTTCCCAAAGATTCATGAGGGATATTTTAGGTGGTTGCTACGAACTAACTGGCTACCAAGTCTTTGAACTCAAGAGCCTTGACTACCACAGTATTGTTCATCCTGAAGACTTGCTTCCCCTGCAAATTGAAATAGAAAAGGCAATAGCTAACCAACAGAGCTACGAAATAGAATATCGCATCTTTACCAAAAATGGTCAGCAAAAGTGGATCCTAGAAAAGGCAAAAACGCTGAAAAATTCTCTCCAAGGACTTCTAACTGATATTTCCCGACTAAAGGTAGGCGAGCTGATTATTTCCAAACAAGTTGAGGTTCTTGAGACGATCGCCAGGGGCTCTCACTTAGATGAGATACTACAGCAGTTGGTTAAATTAGTAAAAGAAGTTGCTCTTGATCTTTTTTGTTCTATTATGTTGGCTAATGCAGAAAAAACTCACCTGAGTTGTCACAGAGCCTCAAACTTGCCCCTAGAGTTAAAACAACAATTACAAGAACTACCAATTGGTTCAGAATACCAATGTCCAGAATTAAAAAAAAGATTTCTTGACTATGATTTGCAGGCATTTCTTTCTTTTCCAATAGTTTCTTCCACTTGCGAATTGTTTGGCAATATAACTATTTACTATCACCAGAGCAACGCAACAAATGCAGGAGATATTAAATTACTAGAAACCGTATCTTATCTTGCCGGAATAGCACTTGAGGCTAATCAAATGAAATTATCTCTCCAGCAAGCTGAGACAAAGTATCGTACTATCTTTGAAAATATTAACCAAGGCATATTTCAATATACTTCTGAGGGATATTATTTAAGTGCCAATCCAGCTTTATTAAAGATCTATGGCTGTCAGTCAATACATGAATTGAGCCAAAGAAACACAATCGATGGTATCTATATAGATCTAGCAGATAAAAATAGACTTTTTTATCTGCTAGAAAAAGATGGACATGTTGAAAATTTTGAATCACAGATCTATCAAACCAATGGGAATATCGTTTGGATTTCGCAAAATATCAGAGCAGTTTGTGACCAAAATGGAGACTTGCTTTACTACGAGGGAACTGTTGAAGAAATTACCAAACGTCGCCAAGCCGAAGAACAGCTAATTTATCAGGTTTACAATGATGCTCTCACTGGATTGCGTAACCGTAATTGGTTGATCGAAAAACTTAAAACAATGATCAGCATTTCTAAAAAGCAATCTAGCTATCAATATGCTCTTTTGTTTGTTGATTTGGATGGTTTTAAATTAATCAATGACAGCCTCGGTCATTCAGCAGGCGACAAACTACTATACGAAGTCTCTCAGCGTCTAAATAATCTTTTGAGCCAAGAGCAAAGTCTTTCAAGGCTCAGTGGGGATGAATTTGTGATCCTTATTGAAAACTTCCAAAAGATCGAAGAGGTTTTGGAACTGGTCAATAAATTACAAAAAATGTTTATCCTTCCCTTTAATCTCAATCAGGAGAAGATTTTTAGCAATTGTAGTATTGGTATTGCAGTAGGCAAGAGTGAATATCGCTTGCCAGAGCAGATTTTGCGCGATGCTGATATTGCTATGTACCAGGCTAAATCAAAAGGCAAAGGAACCTACGCCTTCTTTTCTTCAGCAGTACAAAATAGCCTAATTAATCGCCTGCAAATAGAAAATGAACTCTATGGCGCTCTCGATAGAGGTGAACTTAATCTGCACTATCAGCCAATATATACTTTAACAACAGGCAGACTTAGTGGATTTGAGGCTTTATTGCGTTGGGAACATCCAAGTAAGGGATTGATTTCCCCTGCATATTTTATTCCCCTCATGGAAGAGATGGGCTTAATTAAAACAGTGGGACTTTGGACCTTTCGCCAGGCTTGTCAACAGATCAAGCAATGGAAAAGCCAATACCAAAATATTGAACATCTTTCCCTAAATGTGAACTTTTCTATTTATCAATTTAGACAAGCAGATCTACTAGAGCAAATCAGTGAGATTTTGCAAGATGTGGGCATAGAAGGACATCATCTAAAGGTAGAAATTACTGAAAGTGCCATCATGGAAACTTTAGGTAATGAGATTAGCATACTAGAAGGATTGAGGGATCTAGGGATTAGATTATGTATAGATGATTTTGGCACTGGTTATTCCTCCTTGAGTCGGCTACATGATTTACCAATTGATACTGTCAAGATTGATCAATCCTTTGTTCGCCTTATGGATACTAATGACAATATCATTATCAAAACTATCATCACTCTGGCTCATGCCCTCAATATGAATGTCGTTGCAGAAGGAGTTGAGAATATTATCCAGCTCAAGCAACTTGTCCGTATGCGTTGTGAAATGGGACAAGGTTACCTTTTTTCTAGGCCAGTCGATGCTAAAATTGCTTCAAAGTTGGTTGCATTTAATACAAGTTAAAATATTTCATCCTGTTGACATTAAGCTCTTGATGAAATATTTCTTCAGTAATAATTTCACCATTATATTTTTTCTCTACATCTAATGCACATTTAGTCAATTTTATTAGTTCATTGAGAGCATGAGGATTTTTAATAGATATCTTCCTCAATTCAATTTTTTCTAACATTTGCTGTCTCGTTTTGTGAAAAGTTTTAGCTGTTTGCGGTGAATTACAGAGCGAATCTCGTCTTTTGTAGTAAATCTGCAAAGGAGTAGATTCGTAGCCAATTAGCTCAATATTATTAAAAAAAGACAGCAAAAAAACAGTGTCTTCCATAACCAATAAATCCTCATCATAATACAGATCTGGTATTCTTTCTCGATCATACATATATACATTACATGTATGAATACAGTTCCAGAGGATATTGAATGGATCAAGAAATCTCTCTTTAGGAGATTGATTGTATTTTTTCAAGACCAGATTTGATTGGTGATCGCGGATTTCTATTTCGGTAATAGCTGCGCCAAACTCTTGAACCAACGGAATCATTTTAGATAGCCTGCCAGGATTAAACCTATCATCAGCGTCCAACACCGTGATAAATTGCCCTCTAGCTATTTTTAGTCCTTGATTTCTAGCATTACTTGCCCCTGAACCTGATTTGTTGGTAGTGGTAAATACTAAACGATCATCTTGGATAATGTGAGAATAATCTTGTAAATCATCACTAATAATGATCATCTCCCAATCTTGAAAATCCTGCTCAATAACAGAGAGAATTGCTCTTTTAATAGTCGTTTGGGACTTATAAGCAGGTGAGATCACCGAAACCAATGGATTTTTCATAATATTCACTGGTCTTAATCTCTATGTAAATAAAAATAATCTTAACTCAATTATCTTAACTTTCTAGATGCTTTTTTTAAGAGAGATTGGGCAAAAGCTACTGCATCTTGGGCTGAATTTCCTCCAGCTAGCTGAGCTAGTTCTTGGGTTCTAACCTGAAGCTCGATCAGTTCTTCTACCCTAACTACAGTTCTCTGTTGTTGATTCTCTTGAATAACATCTTTAGCAACGCGAAAATGAGCATCGGCCAAAGCTGCGATTAAAGGCTGATGAGTGACGCAGAGAACTTGGTGTTTTTGGGAAAGTTGAGACAACTTGAGAGAAATAGCCTGGGCTACTTTACCAGAGACACCAGCATCAATTTCATCAAAAATCAAACTATAGCTGTGGTTTTGATACTGAGCAAAACAGGCCTTCAATGCAAGCAAAAAACGGCTCATCTCTCCCCCAGAAGCAATCACAGCTAATGGTTGGATCTTTTCTCCAGCATTGGGACTAAAATAAAATTCAATTTCCTCAGATCCAAAACTACTAGGGTTACAATCTTTAAACTGACAGAGAAAGACCACCTTGTCCATAGCTAGGGGCTTGAGTTCGCGCATGAGATCTTGCTCTAGTTTGTTAGCCGTCTGTTTTCTCAATTGGGAGAGCTTTTGAGAGTGCTCTTGTAAGATAAGGTAGTTTTTATTTAGCCGATCTTCTAGTTCATCTTGAGAAGTTCCCTTACCAGTTAAAGACTCTAATTCTTCTTGGAAAGCCTCATATTGAGCAATTACCTCCGCTAGAGTTGGTCCATATTTTCGAGATATACGCTTAAGCAATCTGATTCTCTCTTGGACTTCTTCTAGGCGATTGGGATCTGCTTCTAGGCGATCGCTATAGGCATTAATCAAGTTACTAGCTTCTATCACCTGATTCAAAGCAGAGCGGATCATTTCTGTAGAAGATTCTAGCTCTAGATCATATTTGCTCATTTGCTCCAAAAGTGAGCTGGATTGGCCTAGTAAATCAGTGACAGAATGCCCATGATCGTTTTGATAGAGAATTTGATAGACTTGATAGCCTAGCTGCTGGAGATCTAACACGTGGCAAAGGCGTTCATTTTCTTGCTCTAGTAAATCAAGCTCATCGGCTTGTGAGAGATTAGCCAATTTGAGCTCTTCTAGTTGAAATTGCACTAGATCTAATCTTTGCAGACGTTCTTTTTGCGATTGTAAATAAACATTCAGTTCATCTTTGGCTTTTTGGTATTTTTGATAGGCAGCAGCAACCTCATTGCGAAGGGCTAACAACTGCTGCCCGCCATAGCAATCAAGCAGTTCTCTTTGCTGTTGACTATTGGTTAATTGCACAGTTTGACCTTGAGCAGTGATCTCAATTAGCTGCTCTCTGAGAACTTTTAAAATTTGTAGATTGACCAGCACCCCATTGACTCTAGAACGTGATTTGAGAGAATCACCTGTCATAGTAAATTCACGAGTGCAGGTGAGATGTCCTTCTTCTATTGGCTCGATTTTCTCGGACAAAAGATAGTCCTCCACCAAAGAAGAAAGCCTAAAAGTCGCCTCAATCAAACCCTGGGTAGTTCCTTGTCGCAGAAAACGTGGATTAATTTTACCACCAAGAACTAAATCAATGGCATCTAGAATAATGGATTTACCAGCCCCTGTTTCTCCAGTTAAAACATTTAGACCAGATTTAAATTCCAGTTCCAAATCATCAATCAGGGCAAAATTTTTGATCCGCAGAAGAACTAGCATTGTTATTAAAACTGCGACAGAAAACGCAGATCACTATTATAAAGACGACGGATATCATCAATCTGATGTAGAACCATAGCAAAACGCTCTACGCCAAACCCGGCAGCAAAACCAGTATAGATTTCTGGATCATAACCGACAGATTGCAGAACACTAGGATCAACCATACCACAACCTAGAACCTCTAGCCACTTGCCCTTCCATTCAATATCAACCTCAGCGCTAGGCTCGGTAAAAGGAAAATAACTAGCTCTAAAGCGCAAGGGCAAATCAGGTCCAAACATTTGAGCTAAGAAAGCCTTGATAGTTCCGCGCAGATCAGCAAAAGATACCCCTTGATCAACTAGGAGAATTTCGACTTGATGAAAAACCGCAGAATGGGTAGCATCCACTGTATCGCGGCGATAGACACGGCCTGGCGCTACGATCTTTATTGGTGGCTGCTGCTTTTCCATATAGCGAATCTGTACAGGCGAAGTATGCGTTCTCAAAAGACGACCATCACTAAAGAAAAAGGTATCTTGCATATCGCGAGCTGGATGATCTTCTGGAATATTGAGAGCGGCAAAATTGTAATAGTCTGTCTCAACTTGAGGACCGGTGGCAACAGTGTAACCTAAACCCACGAAGATATCTAAAATCCTATCAATCGTACGGTTGAGAGGATGAATATGCCCAAAGCTACGAGATACTCCAGGCATTGTCACATCCAATGTTTCCTCAAGCAGTTGAGCTTCAATCCCAGCAGATAGAAGCTCTTGGAGACGTTGATCTAGCTGACTTGCTAAGGTATCCTTAACATCATTGGCGGTCTGACCAATGCGGGGACGATCATCTGCGCTCATTTTTCCCATATTACGGAGAATCTGGGAGAGCTGGCCCTTTTTGCCAAGATAAAGTACACGTAACCTTTCTAGTTCGTCTAAAGTCTTGGTCTGAGCGATTGTCGCCTGAGCATCCTGGCTTAAAGTGGTTAATTCTGCTTCAACTTGTTCAAAAGAGGTTGTCATTTTTATTAGCGAAAATTGGTTATTTTAGTTTGCTGAAATGTCCAGAAAACAACAGAAAAATCTTACTTCTATAATGCCAGTTATGTCTAACACTCCATCTACTATCAACATTTTAATCAGTAATGATGACGGAATTTTTGCCTTAGGAGTAAGAACCTTGGCCAATACATTGGTTGCTGCCGGCTACGATGTCACTGTAGTTTGCCCTGATAGAGAGCGATCAGCTGCTGGTCATGGGCTCACTATCCATACCCCCATTAGAGCCCAAATAGTCCCTTCAATCTTTGATCCTAGGGTGAAAGCTTGGTCTTGTTCAGGTACGCCAGCTGACTGTGTTAAGTTTGCCCTGAGCGCCGTAGTCACCAGGCCTGATTTTGTCTTAGCAGGTATCAATCATGGTGCCAATTTGGGAACTGATGTTCTTTATTCAGGCACCGTTTCAGCTGCAATGGAAGGGCTAATTGATGGAATTCCCAGCATTGCCCTGAGCTTAAATAGCTTTAACTGGCTTGATTTTCAACCCGCGGCTGATTGCGCGATTAAATTACTTGCATATCTGCTCAAAAATCCCTTACCCAAAAGTACTCTTTTAAATGTCAATATTCCTGCAACTGAGCATATTAAAGGCTTTAAGATCACCAGACAGGGCTTGCGGCGCTATATAGAAAACTTTCAAGAGCGCAAAGATCCCAGAGGCAAAACTTACTATTGGCTAGCAGGAGAAGTCGTAGAAGAGATTGCCCAACAAGACAGTGATCAATTCTCACAAATAAATATTCCCACGGATGTTGAAGCCATAAAGGATGACTATATCACCATCACTCCTTTGCAATATAACCTGACAGATATCACTATTGCCAAACAGCTAGAGAGGATCAATTCAGATGATTTCTAGAGGTGTCATAAAACATGATATTCTATTCAAGCAACTAGTCCGTAACAGCTTTGGTAGATTGAACTATGTCTCCTGAGAATTTTAATAAAAATAATGATCCAAATAATTTAAAACGTATTGAGTTGATCGACGAGGAAAGTAGATCTCTCCCCTGTTACGTAGAAAAAGAGTTGGATGTCCAAGATGTACATTACCTTCTAGTTAGTCCAGTAGATACATCTATTCGGATTTTAGCCCTAGATGGGTCTGAAGAAGAAACTGATGATTCTGAACTAATCCTCATCGAAGACCCTGAAGAAATTGATGAGATTTTTGAAAATGCCAAGGCGGTCCTAAGTGAGCTAAATCTTTTGCTTAAAAACACTGCCTACAGTTTGACAGTAGAAGGCGAAATCCCTCCCTTTGATGAAGATCAGGTAATCTCCCTAGAACTAGAAGAAGAAGATCTAGATGAAGAAGAACCACTTGAACCAGAAGAGCTTCAGTTTTTAACTAGCTTCTACCATGGCAAATACAAGTATTCAATTTATACTCCACTTGATCCTCTCCTTTACATCGTCAAACAGACCTCCAACGGCAAACTTGAACTGATAGATCACGAAGATCCTCAACTTAAGCCAATCATTGAGGCTTTCCTGTTTGAAGATCAAGATGACGAAAATTAAACAATAAAAATAGGGACCATCTATACAACAAGATAGTCCCTATTTTTTTATGCGGATGGCGAGATTTGAACTCGCACAGCGTAAGCCACACGCACCTCAAGCGTGCGTGTCTACCATTCCACCACATCCGCGCTTTATTGAGGTTTAACTAGATTAGCATAGGAAATCGTTTTTTGTCTAGCGCATAGTTACAAATTCCTCTGCCGCGCTAGGATGTATGCCCACAGTGGCATCGAAATCAGCCTTGGTTGCCCCCATCTTGATGGCAATAGCGACTCCTTGAATAATTTCGGCTGCATGTTCACCCACCATATGAGCGCCTAGAACCCTATCTGTGCTGATTTGGACTACCAATTTCATCATGGTTTTCTCCACTTCTCCACTGAGGGTATGGTAGAGAGGACGGAATTTCGCACGATAGGTTTTAATATCCTCTTGGCCATATTGCTGCGCAGCTTGCTGTTCACTCAGTCCAACTGTTGCTGCTTCTGGGTGAGTGAAGATCGCCGAAGGAACATCGACGTGGCTCATCAAGCGAGGTTTATTGCCATAGATGGTATCAGCCAGGGCACGCCCCTCTCCAATAGCCACAGGAGTCAAATTAATTCTATTGGTGCAATCACCTACTGCATAGATATTAGGCTGGGAGGTTTGACTTTGCTCGTTGACAGCTATCGCTCCATTTTTGATATCAACTCCAGCTAAATCCAAGCCAAGATCTTCAATATTGGGAACTCTGCCAGTAGCAGCCAAGGCAATGGCATCTGCCAAAACTATTTCCTCTGATTCTTCTAGGAAGATTTTGAATCCATCTGCTGTTTTTTCAATTGATTTAGGCTGACTATTGGTCAAAATTTTGATGCCATTGTGCAACATGGCTTCTTGTACTTCAGAGCGTAAATCTTCATCGAAGCCAGCTAAGATTTTATCTTTGCGGATAATCTGGGTAACTTGGGTACCTAGTCCATTAAAAATACAAGCAAACTCTGAGCCAATATAACCACCACCGAGAATTACAATTTGTTTTGGATGCTGAGCTAGGGTGAATAGATCATCGGAAACTAGAGTATGTTCTATCCCAGGAATGTTGGGCTTGATTGGCCGAGAGCCTACTGCTATTAAAATGCGCTCTGCAGTGATTTTCTGCCCATTTACTTCAACGGTATGACTGTCAAGAAATTTTGCTCTTGCTGGAAAAATGGTAACCTTGGAATTGTCGACCATTTTTTGGTAAATACCATTGAGACGGCTCACTTCTTGATTGACAACATTGACTAAATGCTGCCAATCTAAGCTACTGTGAACAGGACTCCAGCCATAGCCTTGAGACTCTCTAAAGGTCTGAGGGAAACTGGCTGCGTAGACCATCAGTTTTTTGGGAATACAACCACGATTGACACAGGTTCCACCGAGTCTGCCCATTTCAGCTAAAGCTACTTTTGCGCCATATTCAGCCGCTCTTCTAGCTGTAGCTATGCCACCAGAACCTCCGCCAATGACAAATAAATCAAAATCATAACTCATCTATCCAATAGCTCCTCAATAACAAATTGACCAAAAAAGTATATCTAGCTGCCTTTATCCTTTATTTTACTACTGTAATTTTTCCCCAAGGAACTTGGAGCGCTCCTGTTTGCCGCTCTAATCTATCTAGATTGCTATCTCCTATTTTGCAAAAAGAGCCTTTAGTGCATTCTCATCTGGGAATTTCTCTACGGAATTTAAAAGATGGGGATGTTCTTTATGAGCTAAATTCAGCTAATTATTTTACTCCAGCTTCTAATGCCAAAATTTTGACAACTGCCGCTGCTCTTTATCTTTTGGGGGAGAATTTCACTTTTTCTACTACTTTTTTCTTTAATGGTCAAAACTTACTAGTTGTAGGTGGAGGAGATCCCAGCTTAAGTAGTTCAGATTTAGTGACTATAGCCCAAAGACTCAAGCAAAGCCGCCTCAAACAAATCAACAAATTATTGATTCTCACTAGAGATAAAGCTATCTCTTATCCAAGCACTTGGGAATGGGGAGACTTGGTTTATGATTATGCCTCTATAGCCGGGTTAATCAACCTCAATCAAAATGCTTTTAGCATAACGCTCAGTCCTACTCAGCCCGGTCAAATTGCCCAATTGAGTTTCTCTGATCCTCAATTAGCCTCTTTTGTAAAAATCAACAACCTAGTTCTCTCTGGAGAGGAAAACGGTCCAATTGAGGTTCTAAAAAACAATAGCCTGGAATTAAGAGGCAAGATAAACCAAACGATCTCGCTAGATTTATCCCTACCCTCGGTGGAGGATTATTTTTTAGAATCATTTGCCCAAACACTAAAAGAAAATCAAATAAGTGTCGCTCATACCGGCAAAATAAGCACCATACCTGCTGGATACTATAAAATTACTGAATTTCACTCCCCCCCTCTATCGGCCATCATTAAAACAATCAACCAAGACAGTAACAATTTCTACGCTGAGGCTCTATTTAACTTGCTCAACAGTAAAAATATACAAAATACCCTAGAAAATATCGGAGTTAATCCTAAAAGTTTTCTTCTAGTAGATGGCTCAGGGCTCTCACGCCAAGATCTAGCAACGCCTGAAGCTTTAGTCGAGTTACTCAGGACAGTCAATCAAGGTAAACAGGCACAAGTTTATAGGGATTCTTTGGCTGTTGCTGGCCGCAGTGGTACTTTAATCAAGCGATTTAAAGGCACAATTGTTGAGGGAAATTTATGGGCCAAAAGCGGCACACTTAGGGGTGTATCTGCCTTATCAGGCTATTTGAATCCTCCTAATTATCAACCGATAGTTTTTAGTATTTTGGTAAATCAGAGCCCCTCTACTAATTTGCGCCAAGAAATTGATCAAATAATTTTGCTATTTAGCCAACTTAGCCCATGTTAAATGCTCGTCAGATTGCCTTTAGCATCCTGCAAGATATCATCTTTAAAGGCAGTTATGCCGATATCGCCCTCAATCGCGGGCTAGAGAAAACCCAACCTAATCAACAAGATCGCGCCTTGGTCACAGAACTAGTCTATGGGGTTGTTAGAAGGCAACGCACTCTCGATGCAATAATTGACCAATTTGCTAAGAAAAAATCTCACCAGCAAGTGCCTGATATTTTACTGGTTCTGCGATTAGGGATCTATCAGCTTGGCTATATGAGTGCAATACCAGAGAGCGCAGCTGTTAACACCAGTGTCGAACTAATCAAACAGACTAAATATAGCCAGCTATCTGGACTGGTTAATGCTATTTTGCGAGCATATATTAGAAGTAAAGATCTTTTTGATCCATCCAATCAATCCTTAGGCATTCGCTACAGCTTTCCTGATTGGCTAATCGAATTTTTTTTAGAGCAGTTTGGTCAATTAGAGACCGATCAGCTTTGTAAATGGTTTAATCAAATTCCTAGCCTAGATATCAGAATTAATCCTCTAAAAACTTCCAGATTAGAGATGCAACAAATCCTAGAAAAAGAAGGAATTATCTCACAAATTCTGCCACAAACCGAGCAAGGATTGCGGCTAATCGGGACACATGGCTCTATTATCAATCTACCAGGCTATCAAGAGGGATTATGGAGCGTGCAAGATGCCAGTAGTCAGCAAGTGGCTCATTTTCTCGATCCTCAACCGGGAGATGTGATCATAGATGCCTGCGCTGCCCCAGGTGGCAAGACTACTCATATTGCTGAACTACTTAATAATCAAGGGCAGATTTTGGCTATAGATCCTAAAGCTTCTCGCTTAAGAAAATTATCTGAAAATGCCAAAAGACTAGAACTAGAAAATATCAAAATTATGGAGGGAGATAGTCGGCTATTAGATCAATTTAACAATAGTTGTGATCGGCTTTTATTGGATGTTCCCTGTTCTGGCTTGGGAACTTTACACCGCAATTTAGATCTGCGCTGGAGAATAAGCCCAGAAAAAATAGAACAATTATTAAAATTACAAAAAGAGATTTTCTATACTTGTCAACAATGGGTCAAACCCAATGGGATCATTGTCTATTCAACCTGCACTCTCAACCCCAGAGAAAACCAGAGCATGATCGATAATTTTCTCAAAGATCATAGTAATTACTCACTGGTTGAATCAATCCAATTATATCCACAGCGAGATGATAGCGATGGATTTTTTATGGCTAAGTTACGTAAAAGCTGAGAGATTTGGAGGTGGAGGTATTTAAAAGGTAATAAGTAAGGTATTGGTATTGATTATTTTCCAGTTGCAGGTCAGTTGGTCTTTTCAGCAGGGATTAATAGCACTACAGTAGATGTTAAATTGCCACCTGATTTAATCTATACAGGCACCAAACAATTTAGCCTAAATACCCAAATCACCCAACAAACCATCACAGCAATTGAGCCTTGGCAGGTTCAGCTAACCAACACTAATGGCTCTGCTATTCGCTATTTCACAGAGAAATCAAACCCGACTCAACCTCTGCCTAACGATCCTATTAACCCTTTAACTAGTCCAGCCGGGGAGCAAGATTTCTATATCACAGCTAACAAACAGGGCTATGCCAGCTTGAGCTTTAATGTAACAGGGGATCTCAATGTCAATGGAATTTACGTATTAAACGCTCAAGGAAACTGGATCAACTTTGTTTACAATGGCAGCACAGGAGCCCAGATTACTCATAACAGCGATGGTAGCTCGACGGTTAATCTAATTTTCCAAGATGGTGGCAGAGGGGATGCGGATAAGTCCAATAATGGAGTAATTCAGGTAAAAATGGTGAACACTCATGCTCCAATGACACCAGTAGTTGGTACTCCCTTAAAAGATGCTCTAACTGGTAATCAGCTCATTGGTTTAGGTGGAGGAGATAGCTTAACTGGCAGTATCATCACTAACTTTAAAACTGGAACTGACCGTATAAATCTTACAGAGGTCTTAAACAGTATTGGTTATAAAGGCAAAGATCCTATTTTGGATCATGTAGTTGGCTTTAAACATATAGCCAGTGGCACCTTTGTGACTATCGATACTGATGGGTTAGGACTTAAAGATACGGCTCATAACTTTGCCTTTGTTAAGGGGGTAAGCGAGATATCACTTAGTAATTCCAATAACTTTGTGTTTTAATTCTCAAAAGTGTTCCTAAACATCTCTGAGCGAATTATTATCTATTATAGAAAGGTTGAAACTTTGACTCTCGTTAGCGAAACAATAGGAAAATGACCAAATTTGTCTTTGTGACCGGTGGTGTAGTTTCTAGTATTGGGAAGGGAATTGTAGCCGCCAGTTTGGGAAGGTTATTCAAATCTAGGGGCTATACAGTATCTATACTCAAATTAGATCCTTATATCAATGTTGATCCAGGAACTATGAGCCCCTTTCAGCATGGTGAAGTTTTTGTCACTGAAGATGGCGCAGAGACAGATTTAGACCTGGGCCATTATGAGCGATTTACTGACACATCGATGTCTAGACTCAACAGTGTAACAACTGGATTGATCTACCAATCGGTGATCAATAAAGAGCGAAAAGGAGCCTATCAAGGTGGCACTGTTCAGGTGATTCCCCACATCACCAATGAAATTAAAGATCGTATTCATCGTGTCGCTAAAGATACTAATCCTGATATTGTGATCACCGAAATTGGGGGAACAGTAGGCGATATAGAATCACTGCCCTTTTTAGAAGCCATTAGACAGTTTCGCAAAGATGTCGATCGCAGCAATGTCATCTATATGCATGTAACTTTGATTCCCTGGATACCTGCAGCTGGAGAAATGAAGACTAAACCTACTCAGCATTCAGTCAAAGAATTGCGCTCTATAGGTATCCAGCCTGATGTGCTGGTTTGTCGCTGTGATCGTCCCTTGCATCCGGGGATGAAGGAGAAGCTTTCGGAGTTTTGTGATGTGCCTGTAGAATCAGTTATTATGTGCCCGGATGCCAAAAGTATCTATGAAGTTCCTTTGATTTTAGAAAAAGAAGGGCTTGCCAAACAGACATTGCAACTGTTACAGCTACAGCCTAGTGTTCCTAATCTTGAGCAGTGGCAGCAATTAGTTCAAAAAATGTACTCACCATCTCATACTCTAGAGGTGGCTATTGTGGGTAAATATATCCAGCTTAGTGATGCGTACCTTTCGGTAGTAGAGGCGCTGACTCATGCTGGTATGGCTATTGAGAGCAATATTCAATTACGTTGGGTTAGCGCTGAAGATATAGAAGACTGTGGCGCGGAAAAATCACTCCAAGGTTGTGATGCAATTATAGTTCCCGGTGGCTTTGGTATACGTGGGATAGAAGGTAAAATCAATGCTATTGAATATGCTAGGTTACAGAATATTCCTTTTTTGGGACTTTGTCTGGGAATGCAATGTTGTGTAATCGAATGGGCAAGAAATGTAGCTCATTTAGAATCAGCCAATAGCGCTGAATTTGAACCTGATTCACCTAACCCGGTAATCAATCTTTTACCAGAGCAAGAGGATATTGTAGATTTAGGTGGTACTATGCGCTTGGGTGTCTATGCTTCTCGCTTGGCAACCAATACTCTGGCTTTCTCGCTCTATCAACAAGAAGTGATTTATGAAAGACATCGCCATCGCTATGAATTTAACAATGCTTATCGTAACCAATTTTTAGAAAGTGGTTACCTTATCAGTGGAACCTCGCCAGATGGACGCTTGGTGGAGATTATTGAAATGCCAGATCATCCTTTCTTTCTTGCTACCCAATTTCATCCTGAATTTCAATCTCGTCCCAATAGACCTCATCCAGTATTTTTAGGTCTAGTCAAAGCTGCTCTCAATCGCCGCTCACCCCAACATCAATCACAAGATCTATCTTCTGTAGTAACCTAGAAGGGAATTGTATGCCAAGCCTGCGAAAGTATATCGCATAACCAACGTCTTTGAACTGGATCTAAAAGAGGATCTTCTGACATAATCTCTTGGCTGAGTTGTTCGATTGAGTAGCCTTCAGCTTTGGCTATCCTGACTATTCCTGCAATAACAACAGCTACTAGTTCTTCATCTATTGGCTTTTGACAGAGATTGAGAACCTCTTCAATCTTAGTAGGAATTTCATACTGCATAAATAATCTTATTTGCCAATTTTAAAAAAGTTCAGGCAAATGTATAGTTTTTAATAACCTATTTTTAACACAATAAATTACTAATGAAAGAAATTTTATACATAGAAGTGCCCATAATTGAGACTCAAATGGTTATAGATTGGCTTCAAAATAGCTGGCAGGTACCAAGAGGAACCAAAAAAATCACTAAGAAAGGGGTTATTTTGGAGCAGGATATTCAACTGTCTATTTTTGTTTGGTCACTGCAAAGAACCACCTATCTCAAGGTATTTCGCTATGGGCAGCAAGCTTGTAGAGATGAAAATAATATAGTTGGAAGTCTTTTTGAGCAAATTAGAGCCAAATTTCCATCTAACTATCCACAACCGCCTTTGATAGATTTAGAAAAAGACAATATTTTTGACAAGCTAGAGCCATACTATCCCAAAACAGTTCATTTTTTTAAAAAAATGCCTCAAGGTCAATTCGATCTCCAAAGATTGTATTGGTGGGAAAGAACATGGCGAGAGCAGCTAGAAAATCCCACTCAACCCAAGCAGGTGATTTTTAAGAAAGAAAACTCTAGTTCAACCAATATCGAATATGATTTGGTCTATATTGGTGGGGCCTTAGGGGCACTCCATGCGGCAATGATGGCTAAATTAGGCCACAAAGTGTTATTAATAGAGCGCTTGCCTTTTGGTCGAATGAACCGTGAGTGGAATATCTCGCGCGCTGAATTTCAAAGCTTGATTGATTTAGAGCTTTTTACTCAAAAAGAATTTGAAAGCATGATTGCCCGTGAATATATCGATGGATTTAGTAAATTTTTTGATGGATATATACCAAAGTCTCTCAAAGCTGCTACTCTACATACTCCTACAGTGCTTAATATTGCGATCAATTCAGATCGCCTTCTAGCTTTATGTGGCCAAAAGTTAAAAGAAAACGGGGCCACTATTTGGGATCAAACAGAATTTAAACAAGCTGAGATTGACGATAAGGGCGTGAGTGTCAATGTATTCGATCTTAAAACTGGAGATAATAAACAAGCTAGAGCAAGATTGTTAATTGATGCGATGGGAACTGCTTCTCCTATTGCCTGGCAGTTAAATGGATCTCGCACTTTTGATAGTGTCTGTCCTACAGTAGGCGCTATTGTTGAGGGAATAGATCCTGCTGTTTGGGATGCGCGCTATGGTGATGTACTAAACTCACATGGAGATATTTCCCGTGGTAGGCAATTGATCTGGGAGTTGTTCCCAGGGCCAGGGCAGGAGATGACGATCTATCTGTTTCATTATCATCAAGTTCATCGAGATAATCCAGGTTCGCTTTTGGAAATGTATGAAGATTTTTTCCATATTTTGCCTGAATATAGACGCTGTGATATGGATCAGCTTATCTGGAAAAAACCTACTTTCGGTTATATTCCAGGCTATTTCAGTAAGGGCAAAAGTGATAGAAAAATTGCCTATGATCGCATATTGGCGATAGGAGATGCTGCCTCTTTACAGTCACCTTTGATCTTTACCGGATTTGGTTCACTGGTACGCAATTTAGGAAGATTGACTACTTTGCTCGATATTGCCCTCAAACATGATCTACTAACTCAAGGAGATCTTGCCCAAATCTCTGCTTATCAGAGTAATGTTGCTGTAACTTGGCTATTTTCCAAAGGAATGATGGTACCTACTGGTAGAATACTGCCACCAGAGAGGGTCAATGCTATGCTTAATACTTTTTTTGGGCTTTTAGCTAGTGAACCGCCCGAGGTTGCTGATACTTTTATTAAAGATCGCACTGATTGGTTTACTTTTACCAGATTAGCTCTCAAGGCAGCCCGCCAAAATCCATCTCTTTTGCTTTGGATTTGGGATATGGCTGGGATATGGGAGATGATGCGCTGGCTGATAACTTTTGTAGATTTTACTTTAGAAGAAATCTCTTTCAAGTTTTTATCATTTTGGTTTCCTCAATGGTTATCTGCTCAAAGTTCTTGGCTGGAGAGAAAGTTTCCTCGCTTTTGGCTAAAAGCTCAGGCTCTACAATCAAGAATTCAACTTTAATTTCAATCGAGCATCTTTTGGATTTCCATTTCCTCTTTGATCTCTTTGCCTAAAAAATAATTGAGGACAATGCGGATCACAGCTAAAAGCCCCAGCTTACCCAAGGTATCAAAAGAGGGAGATATTGTGGTTGCTAGTATATCTGCGCCCAATTGAAATTCTAAAGCTAGGGCTAACCAAGTGGCAAAACAGAGCCTGACATTACCCAATAGAGATGTTGGGCTGTGGCGAAACCTAAGGGCTTGTTGCAGTGTTTTAACCAAGCCCAGAATAACACAAAGAACAGATATAAACTCTAAGATGAATTTGGCCAACTTAACAATCAAGGCCAAATTGGAATCCAAGATTTCTAGCAACTCCATATTGTTTATTTGACTACCCCAATCCCGACATTTACTAAACCTAGCAAAATAGTCTGCACAGCTAATGCTACCTGGATAAAGACTAAAATAGAACCAAGTATTTGTAAAATTGCCATTAGTCCTGGAATTTTTAGAATCTTTTCTATGAAAAACATCACCAAAAAATCTAAAAACATCATGATAAAAATAGCTTTATATATCGTTGCAATCATCGCCGGTTGTCCTTGTGCAAAAAGGACAAAAACTAAGATTGCAGCAATTCCCATTGGGGTAACAATGATTGGGCTTGCTAGTGGTGAAATGGCTAGATTAAGAAGTTTTGGGCTAGGTTTAGAGATAGGTTCAGCTTGAAGAGGTGGGAAGATAATGCGCAAAGCTGATATTAAAAGAACCAGTCCACCAGCGATGGTGATAGCCTGCGGAATTAGATGATATTTTTCCACTAAACCTTTTCCTAATAGCGCCACCAGCAAACAAATAATAGTGGCAAAGATTGCCCCATAAATAGCCAATTGTTTTTTGAATTTTGGATCTATGTTGGCTGTCATTTTGGCAAAAGGACCAATTATCTTGATAGGGCCAAGAGTCAAAAAAGCAATTGTAAAAATAAAAGAATCATCAAACTCATTTAATAGTTGCATATTTTTTCAAAAATTATTAACATAGACAGATTATACATAATAAATTAACTTTTAGATTAAAATAATACTGCAGTTAAACCTCTATAAAAATTTAACTGCAGTGTTATTTTCTTGATAATTACTGTCTAGCTAGATACATCCTCATTTTCTCCTCGTAATTTTCTACCGACTCACCGGTAACATCTACATAGGCTTTATGGACAACCGAGCTGAATTTAAAAGGAGGTTTATAGAAAGGAACCACTGGAGAACCTGGATCAAGTCCTACAGCTACTCCACCTGATAATCCAAGTGAGAGGGGGATCGTGACTGGAATATGTCCCTCACCAACTGCGACGGCGTCTATCAGTAAGGTTACTTTGCCGGGAGTACCTTTACCTTGGGCAATCTGGGCCGGTCCAGTAGGCTCAAATTGCATACTGAAAAAATGCCGCCCTACAGGTAATGGTTGAGATGATTCTACTTTAAAGTGACTTTCGGCTACGTAGTTATAGGCGTAGGTTAATTTGTCATCTTGAATATAGAAAACAAAACCCCCATCATTACCACCCATGCTGAAAAGAACACCATTAGCTCCGCCATCTGGTAGGGTTGCTTCTACTGTGATTGAATGGGCACAATTTAACAGCCTAGGAGAAGCGTTAGCTGGGACAACCTGTGTACCGGGATAATATGTATAGCGTTTGCGATCTGCTGCAATCTGAGGGCGCTCTTCGGTAAATCTCAATGTACCACGACTGTCAATAGGCAGAACATTGTATTTACCAGCTTCTACATACCACATGGAAATCATGGCAATTAGCCTGTCTCTTTGCGTCTCTGCTAGGTTGTTAGTTTCAGCAAAGTCTTCATTGATGTTGTAGAGCTCCCAACCATGAGCATCTAGTTGGGTGAGCATATCATAGCTGATGGGATCGCCGAATTTGCGTCCAGATTCGCTAAAAGAAGTTCCTGGCCAAGGACATACAGCTCGCCAACCGTCATGGTAAAGTGAGCGGTGGCCAAACATTTCAAAGTATTGAGTGATATGTTTACTAGGCGCGCCCGGATTGTCAAAAGAATCAGCTAAACTAAAACCTTCTATAGGCGATTGGGTGACTCCCTTGATGGTGCTTGGGGATTCAATGCCTAAAGCATCTAGAACAGTTGGGACCATATCAATAGCATGGGCATATTGGTGGCGAATTTCTCCTTTAGCTTTGATACCTTTAGGCCAGCTCACAATGAAAGGATCGCTAATGCCGCCGCGGTAAGTTTCTCTCTTCCAGCGTCTAAAGGGAGTATTTCCTGCATGAGTCCAGCCCCAAGGGTAGTGGTTAAAGAATTTCGGTCCACCAATATCATTGATAGATGCCAGATTTTGCTCTAAGTTATCGGGTATGTTATTAAAGAATTTATTCTCATTGACTGAACCTGTTGGACCTCCTTCAGAGCTAGCTCCATTATCTGAGATGACCATGATCAAAGTGTTTTCATATTCACCTATATCTTTGAGAAATTGGATCAACTCGCCAATATAGTAGTCAGTATGCTCTAAGAAACCGGCAAAGATTTCCATCATCCTGGCATAAAGTCTGCGCTCATCGGCTGAAAGGGAGTTCCAATCTTGTACATCAGGATCATGGCTAGATAAAACAGTATTATTGGGAATAATGCCCATTTCTTTCTGCTTGGTAAAGACTTTTTCCCGGTAAGCATCCCAACCATCGTCAAATTGACCTTTGTATTTATCTGACCATTCTTGAGGAACATGATGCGGCGCATGCATCGCTCCAGTACAAAAATACATAAAGAAAGGTTTATTGGGAGCGACCTGTTTGGAATCAGCAATCATGGCTTTTGCCTTTTCCACTAAATCTACTGTTAGATGGTAACCTTGCTCAGGAGTTGTCTCTGGTTCGATTTGAGAATTATCCCGAACCAATTCCGGGTAATATTGATGGGTATCACCACCAAGGAAACCGTAAAATCTTTCAAAACCTCGACCTAATGGCCAGCGATCATAAGGACCTGCTGCGCTGGTTTGCTCTGCTGGGGTCAGATGCCATTTGCCTATGGCGTAGGTATTGTAACCGTATTTTAGGAGAATTTCTGATAAAAATCCATTTTCAAAGGGGATATAACCATTTGAGCCAGGATAGCCCATAGATCCTTCAGTGATGCAGGCTAACCCATTGGAGTGGTGGTTACGCCCGGTCAACATACAAGAGCGTGAAGGAGAACATAAAGCAGTAGTATGCATGTTGTTATAACGTAGCCCATCTCCTGCCAAACTGTCCAAATTAGGAGTTTTAATTGGACTACCAAAGCAGCCAAGCTGCCCAAATCCGGTATCATCTAGAACTATATAAAGTACATTTGGGGCATCTTGCTTAGCCCGGTTGGGTTCTGGCCAAGCAGGTGTGGAAACATCAGCCGTGCGGCCAATTACTCCAGGAAAAGCACTGCCATTTTTGTATTCTTTGAGTGACATTATTTAACCTCTCAATTGAGTTATTTGTTTTTGGGGCTATTGAGCAATAATTAAACGAAAGCCCAGATGACAAGTAGATGTATCGATTGCCTGAGCCATCCTAGCTGCTGGGCGATAGCGCTGACAGTAACTAGGCGCGCAGAGAAAAGATCCCCCTTTGATTACTTTGCGAGGAATTTTAATCTCAGGCATATTCGGATCAAAACTTTCCTGGGCATTGCCTCGTTCTGGATTTTCTAAAGAGCAACAGCTAGATTTTTTGATCATCTTGCGCTCTTGATAATAGTCCTGGGTCCATTCCCAGACATTGCCGATCATGTCATAAAGCCCATATCCGTTTGGAGGATATGAGCCAACAGGAGAAGTGCGCTCAAAGCCATCTTGGCATGTGTTTTCATAAGGAAATTCACCCTGCCAGGTATTGGCCATCATTTTGCCTTGAGGATATAGTTCATCCCCCCAGGCATACTGCGCGCCATCAAGACCACCTCTTGCTGCAAATTCCCATTGGGCCTCTGTGGGAATTTCCTTGCCGATCCAGCGGGCATAAGCTAGAACATCCTCATAAGTTACGTGAACTACTGGATGCTTCATTCTTTCTTTGATTGAACTGCCTGGACCTTCAGGATGTCTCCAGTTAGCACCTTGGATATAAGACCACCAATTGTAATGGTTGCCTCTATTTACTGTTTTTGAAGGCTTAAAAAAGACAGTAGAAGAAGGAGCTAACAATTCAGGCTTAGCACCCGGATAATTCTTAGGATCTGCAGGAAGCTCAGCAAAGGTAATATATCCAGTATCTTTAACAAACTTTTGAAATTGGGCATTGGTGACTGGGTAGCGATCTATCCAGTAACCCTTAAGAGTTACTTTAGAAACAGGAGCCTCTTCAGGGTAATGCTTGTCCGAGCCCATTTCAAATGTTCCTCCAGTAATCTGGATCATGTCTTTGAGGTTTGAGCGAGTCGCAGTCATATCCATAATTGGCTAATAACGAAAGTTATCATACTCGATTGTTAATCTTCAAGTAGAATAAAGGCTATTATTTAAGCATATTTAAAGATTTTGAGTTTTTCTGAAACTTTTTGTGATATTCTTAGACGATAATCAAAAAAAAAAGTCCATATATATTTCGAATTTTATTGATTAATTTTCTTGCTAGATGACTAATAGATCAATTTATCACCAATTAGGTAGCAAAAGACTAGAGCAATTAGATGGTTTAAGGGGTCTTTGTTCCTTGTCCGTTCTTATTAATCATGCCCTAGCTATTCCATTTACCTATGGACCATTAATTGGTTATGAGTATCCAGAATTGGTAACGGTTTTTCAAGCAATTGGAGCTGTATCTGTAATAATTTTTTTTGTTCTTTCAGGCTTTGTTATAGGTTATACAACACCACCAAAACATACAACAGAAGAAGCCAAAAAATATGTTCTAAGAAGGCTGATTAGATTATATCCTATTTATTTATTTGCTATTATATTGACTTATTTGCTGTCAAACCAAATTCCCAATCTTAAAGATATACTGGGTAATTTGATTTTTATGCAAGGTTGGTTTGTACCAATTGAGCATGGAAATGATTCTCTCTGGACATTGCATTATGAATTTATGTTTTATTTACTATTTTTATTAATATGGAAATTTAATTTAAAAATTGAAAATGTTATTTTAGTTTGTTTTTATTGTGCAATACTAACAATTTTTTTTGCTTTTCATCCTCTGGCAATTCTAGGTTATTTTACAATCTGGCTTGCAGGCTATTGGTTATCACAGAATCTTGATTACCTTGCTTTAGTTAATCAAGATTATCTGTCCTATAAATTCTGGAGTCCACTTATCTTGATAGTAATCTCTTTTATGGGTATTCAAGAATTATTAATTCACTCTATGTCTTTACTTGCAATTCCTCATCCATTTCCTCGACCTGTTTTTACAGATGTTATTTTCTCTGCGCTTGCTATTTCAATTGTTGCTTCTTTAATAACTAAAAAAAAGACTCCATTTTATCTTATCTCTTTTGTTTTGATATCTTTAATAAGATTAGGAATTTCAATTTATGCTAAAAGTTATCATATTTATATAGATAATTTTACTCAT
>CAISPN010000043.1 GCA_903887375.1 uncultured cyanobacterium | reverse complement strand
TCATGCATTCCCTACAGTATTACATGGTGGTTTCATCGGCGTAGATATTTTCTTTGTCATTTCTGGCTTTTTGATTTCCTCAATCATATTCTCAGGCTTGGAAAATAACAATTTTAGTCTGGGACAATTCTATCTACGGCGAATCAGAAGGATCCTACCTTCACTTCTAACTGTAGCAATTGCTAGCTTAATACTTGGTCGGTTAATTTTACTACCAAATGAATTAGAGCAATTGGGTAGACATATTGCCGCTGCATCAGTATTTATTGTCAACTTTGTTCTTTCAAGAGAAAGTGGCTATTTCGACAATCCTGTAAGTAAACCAATGCTTCACTTGTGGAGCTTATCGCTTGAGGAGCAATTCTACTTTTTTTGGCCGCTATTGTTGATTTTGGTATGGAAGCGCAATTTCAATTTCTTGAGATTAACAGTCCTGATTGCCATAATTTCATTTTTCATCAATATTTACCTAATCAATAATGGGCAATCCACCCAGGCTTTTTATTGGCCTATGCCCCGCTTTTGGGAGCTGATGGCTGGTGGAATTTTGGCCTATGTGAACTTGCATCACCCAGAATTTAACAATAAATACAAAAACCTACAATCACTAGTTGGTTTTTTTCTACTTTTGCTTGGCTTTTGGCTAATCAAGAGTGATATAAATTTTCCTGGATGGTGGGCACTTCTACCAGTTCTAGGGGCTGTGTTAATTATCTCAGCAGGAGATCAATCTTGGCTCAATCGAAAATTGCTCTCCAATAAGCCGATGGTTTGGATTGGGCTGATTAGTTATCCTCTTTATCTTTGGCATTGGGTTCTTTTATCGTTTAGCAATATCTCATTATTGGGGATAATTTTTGACCTCAAACCATCAAAAATAAATAGTATCATAGTTCTTTTGTCTATAGCTTTAGCATATTTAACCTATACCTTGATTGAAAAACCTCTGCGTTTTAGTAAACACAAGAATATTCCGTATATTTTATTATTTAGTTTAGTTCTAACTGGACTTTTTGGTTTTTCTTGTATAGTAAATAATGGTTATAAAAATATAAGTTTTTTTAGAGATAATGAAAAATCAGAATTTTCTGATTATTTTGATAATAGTGCTCCAGAATTTAGGTATGAAAAACGTCAAATTATGCAAAAACAATGGCATAATCAGTGCGATTTTTATAACTTTGAAAAATATGCTGCAGGAAATCCAACCGGGCTCCCTAGAGAGTTAATAGCCAAGGAATGTTATCAAAGAGACGACACTAAATATGAAAAAGCTTTGATGCTCTGGGGTGATTCTCATGCCAAAATGCTACGTCCTGGCTTGCAAGAAAACCTCCCTAAAAACTGGCAAATTCTTCAAGTAGCAAGTTCGGTTTGTCCACCAAAAATATTGCTCTCACAGGAGCACATACATGATAATTATTGTCTAATGTCCAATTGGTTTGCTCTAGAAACAATCAAAAAAGCTCATCCTGACTTGGTTGTTCTTGCCCAAAACAAAGGTCACAGTATCCAAAACATGGAAGAAATCATTAGTACTCTCGTTAAGCTCGGAGTTGGCAAGGTAATTTTTATTGGACCGACACCAACTTGGGAAAATTTGTATGTATCCTTACCAAATCTTATTCTTAGAAGACTATGGCACAATACCCCGGAAAGAACTTTTGTTGGAGTTAATACCCAAAGAATAGAGGAAGATAAAACCTTAAAAAGGCAATTTAAATCTTCACCATCGCTTGTTTATGTTAGTCTAATTGACTATTTCTGTAATCCCAAAGGATGTTTGACTCGAATTGGTAATGATAAGAAATTGGATATAACAACTTTTGATTACGGGCATTTGACCCCCAAAACTTCCAGGGTGTTAGCCAGAGATTTATTGGTTCCCACTATATTGGGAGAGCAACAAAAGTTAAACTAGAAAAGATATGAATATTTTTAGTAGGATATGAACAAATCGCATGATAGAAGTTGAACATCTTCAGAAAATCTATGGCTCTACAGTTGCTATCTCTGATGTTCATTTTTCGGTAGCTAAAGGTGAAATTTTAGGTTTTTTAGGACCTAATGGAGCAGGCAAAACCACCACTATGCGTATTTTAAGTGGCTATATTCCTGCTACTGCGGGAACTGCTCGCATAGCAGGGTTTGATGTGCATGAAGATTCTATGCAGGTTCGCCGTCATATTGGCTATCTGCCAGAAAACCCTCCTCTTTATGAGCATATGAGTGTTGAGTCCTATCTTCATTTTGTGGCCAATATCAAGGGCATAGCTGCCGGAGATCGACTATTAGCTGTCACTAGCGCTATCAAGAAAACTGGCTTAGCAGATAAAGCTAAAGTAATCATTGCTAAACTTTCTAAAGGCTACCGCCAAAGGGTTGGCTTAGCCCAGGCTATTGTCCATTCTCCAGAGGTGATCATCTTAGATGAGCCAACTGTAGGACTAGATCCAAAGCAGATTCTGGAAGTTCGCAATTTAATCAAGGGTTTAGCTGGTGAGCATACTGTGCTTCTTTCTTCCCATATTTTGCCTGAAGTAAGTATGACTTGTGACCGCGTCACGATAGTCAATCAAGGTACTGTGATCACCACAGATAAGCCAAAAAACTTGATGGATCAGCTCCTTCCAGTAAATATATATAAACTGTTAGTTGAAGGGGATGTATATTCAATTAAATCAACTCTAGAATCTCTTGATGGTGTGAATAGGGTTGAAATTACGCCGGTGGGTTCTCGTTTTTCTTTGGAGATATTCAGCTCAGATAAATATGATCATCTTGCTAAAGATTTAGCCAAAGTTGTGATCAATTCTGGATTAGATCTCTATGAGATGAACCACAACCGCCCAACTCTAGAAGAAGTATTTTTAAAACTGACTACCCAAGAGCAATGATTTTTCTAAATAATCTATACGCTATCTTTCGTAAGGAACTAGAAAGTTATTTACTTTCTCCATTTTTCTATATCATTGCTGCTTTTTTTTGGTTGATTGCTGGGTTTTTCTTTTGGTTTATTCTCAATAATTTAATACAAAATGTTGCCCAAATTGAACAGCAAGGTGGTCTCACTGCTGGAGTAGATCTAGCCTCGGAGTTTCTCAATTCTTATTTCAATGTAATTATTTCTCTGCTGCTGGTGATGCTGCCAGCTCTTTCTATGGGTCTTTATAGTGAAGAGCGCAAACGGGGTACTCTAGAGCTGCTCTCTACTTCACCTATCACCAATTGGTTGGTAGCTTTAGGTAAGTTACTAAGTGTGGTTATGATTTTTACAATACTCTGGCTTCCGCTAGTTATTTATCAAATCATTGCTTTTTCAGCCAGTCAGCCCCCTATTGAAATTGGGGTAGTTTTATTGGCAAATGCTGGTGTTTTTTTATTTGCAACTGCAGTTTTATCTTTAGGAATGTTCATTTCTTCTTTGAGTGAACATGCCATTTTGGCTTACATTTTGACTTTTATTGTGGTTGTAATTTTTTGGAGTTTAGATATTCTTTCTAATTCTGTAGGAGCTCCTCTAAGCGATTTACTCTCTTATCTTTCGCTATTTAAAGGCTATACTCCTTTTCTAAGCGGAATGCTAAAAACTGATACTGTATTTTTGTTTCTCAGCTACATCCTAGCTGGTATTTTTCTAACTACCCAATCAATAGAAGCCCTCAGAAAATAAGCTCTTACAAACCCAACCGCTCCTTTAATTCCTCTGGGATATTATGAGCTTTGGAAACTTCTTCCTTATCAGGCCAACGTGTTTGTTCATCCCAGCCTATATTTTCTAGATTAGCACCAATGAGAATAGTTTCCGTAAGATCAGCTTCCATGAGATTAGCTCTTATGAGATTAGCTCTTATGAGCTTAGCACCTTCAAGATCAGCTTCCATGAGATTAGCTTCCATGAGATTAGCAT
>CAISPN010000042.1 GCA_903887375.1 uncultured cyanobacterium | reverse complement strand
TATTGAAAAATATGGGGGCAAAGTCACTGAAACAATTAGCTCTAAAACCAATTATTTGCTAGTAGGAGAGAAAGCCGGTTCGAAGTTGGAAAAGGCGCGTAGTTTGGGCGTTGTTATTTTGAATGAAGCAGAGCTTCTACTAATGGCAGAGTCTGAGTTAGTGCTAAAATCAAAAGAAACAGCGCTATAAAAAGAAAACAACTGTGACAGTTAGAGTTCGTATTGCCCCAAGCCCTACAGGAAATCTTCATATCGGTACTGCTAGAACAGCGGTGTTCAATTGGCTATTTGCCCGACATAATGACGGGAAGTTCATACTACGCATAGAAGATACAGATCTAGAAAGATCTAAATCAGAATATGTAGAAAACATCACCTCCGGCTTACGGTGGCTGGGTTTGAACTGGGATGAAGGACCCTTTTTTCAAACCCAGCGAACAGAACTATACAGTGCTGCTATTCAAATGCTACTTGACCAGGGGCTGGCCTACAAATGCTATTGCAGTAATCAAGAGCTCGAGCAAATGAGGGAGCAGCAAAAGGCAAGGCAGGAAGCGCCCCGCTATGATAATCGCCATCGCCACCTAGATGCTAGTCAACAGTCTGAATTTGAAGCCCAAGGTAGAAGACCAGTTATTCGTTTCATCATTGAAGAGGATCAAAAGATTACTTGGCAAGATGAGATTAGAGGGGACGTCACTTGGGATACTAATGACCTTGGTGGCGATATGGTCGTAGCCAGAGCCAGCGAAAGCGATGAATTTGGTGTAGCTCTCTATAATCTAGCGGTAGTAGTTGATGATATCGATATGGATATCACCCATGTGATAAGAGGTGAAGATCATATTGCCAATACCGCTAAGCAGATTTTACTATATAGAGCCTTAGGAGCTCTTGAGCCTGTTTTTGCTCATACTCCTTTAATTCTCAATTCTGAAGGGCGAAAGTTATCCAAAAGAGATGGAGTTACTTCCATAGATGATTTCCGCAAGATGGGCTTTTTACCAGAAGCTCTAGCTAATTACATGACTCTTTTGGGTTGGACTCCACCAGATGCCCAAGAGATCTTCTCTTTAGAGCAAGCCGCTGCTCAATTTGAACTAGACCGGGTCAATCGCGCAGGGGCCAAGTTTGATTGGGACAAACTAGATTGGATAAATAGTCAATATATCCATAACTATTCTACAGAGCAACTGATGGAATTACTGTTACCTTATTGGCAACAGTCAGGTTATCAGATAAACCAAATAGAAGATAGAGATTGGTTACTAGCGATAACAGAATTAATTAAAGGCAGCCTTAAAAGATTGAGTGATGCCCCTAGTGAAAGTAATGTACTCTTTGGTAGCACTATCCAATTTACCCAAGAGGCAATCCAACAATTACAAATAGAGCAAGTTGGGAACATTATCCAAGATATTGCCCAGAGAATCGATAGCCCATTAGATAGCAGCGCTATCGATGAGATTATCAATAGTGTTACTAAGACTCACAATGTCAAAAAAGGACTGGTGATGAAATCTCTACGTGCTGCTTTAATGGGATCACTTCAAGGACATGATCTCAAACAATCTTGGTTACTGCTCAATAAAAAGGGATGGGATAAGCCGCGTTTGGCTAGCGCCTTAGAGCTTATTTAAATTCAAATTGGATGGATAACAAAAAATCCCAGCCAAACCAAATCTCACCTTCACTTTATTTGTCCTTAGAAGAGATAGAAAGCTCTTTACGCAATCCGAATTTACAACTTGATTTGGAAAAATTAGAAGATATTGTTGAAAATCCAAATCAAAGCTCACAATATAATCAAATTGATCTTTTAAATCAATCTAGCAGTAAAAGTATTGAGCAGAGCATGCGGGTTCCTCTTAAGGAGCTAGATGAAATTAATAACCTCATCGGTGAGCTAGTAATCAAAAAAAATAGCATAGAACAAAACCAGGAAAAACTGCAACAATTTCTGGAAAATTTGCTGAGCCAGACGCAAAAGTTAGGAAAACTCGCAAATCAGATGCAGAGAATCTATGAAAAAACTCTATTAGAAGGATCACTGAGCTCTGGAAAAATATCCACAACTAATTCAACTGAATTTGACGCACTCGAGATGGATCGCTTTAGTAAATTCCATTTACTTGCCCAGGAAATTATCGAATCAATTGTCAGAGTCAGAGAATCTGCCGGCGATATTGAATATTTGGTCGATACTTCTGAACAATTCACTATTTCTCTAAAGCAGCTAACAATTCAATTACAAGAAGGTATCAACAGATCTAGAATGGTCAAATTCGGGAATATTGCCGAAAAGTTCGCCAGAGCAGTTAAAAATATCTCCCTGAGTTTAAATAAACAAGCCAAATTGCAAGTTGAAGGAAAAGATATCTTAATAGACAAAATGCTCATGGATTATCTCTATGATCCTATTGTTCATATCGTTAATAATGCTATGGTTCATGGAATTGAAACTCCGCAACAAAGAGAACTACAAGGAAAACCAATCCAAGGAACAATTATAATTCGTACATTTTTGCAGAACAATCAAACAGTAATAGAGATAGAAGATGATGGAGCTGGTATTGACTGTGAATTAATTAAAGAAAAAGCTCTAAAACAGGGCTTGTTGTCATCAAATCAAGCTGATAATCTTAAAAAACAACAAGTATATGATTTACTCTTTATAATAGGTTTTACCACCAAAGAAAAAGCTGATCAATTTTCAGGCAGAGGAGTGGGGCTAGATGTAGTAAAAAACGCCATTAGACAAATAAGAGGAACCCTTAATATAGAATCAATTATAGGAGTAAAAACTAAATTTACAATTTACCTACCTCCAACTTTAAGTATCTGTAAGGCACTTTTTTGTATCATTGAGGATTCAACTATAGCTTTTCCCCTTGATGGGATAGAAGATATTATAAATTGTTCAATTAAAGATATCCAAATTAACTCAAAAGAAGAAAAATATATATCCTGGAAAGGCTCAAACGTTCAATTCTATCGATTGAACTCTCTGTTATGTTTGAATGGCTCTCAAAAAACAGCTAAGGCGTCAGATAGTAGCAAAAATAAACTTCAATTAATAGTTTTACAAATAGCTGGAGAAACCCTAATAGTCCAGGTAGATGAAGTATTAGCTGAGATGGAAATAGTAATCAAACAGATTCTAGGAACTATACCCAGACCATATGGGATTGCCGGGGTCACACTATTAGGCAATGGTAGTATAGTACCAGTTGCAAACATAGCAGAATTAATGGAGATAGCCAGCAAAAACCCCTCCTGCTTAAACCTTGCGCCTAAAAATCAAGCTCTTCATCAACAGATAGAAATACCAGCTCATTTGATTCTGATTGTAGATGATTCAATTACAGTCAGAGAAATGCTTTCTGCCAGTTTTATAAAAATGGGCTATCGCGTAGAACAAGCAAGAGATGGGCAAGAAGCCTGGGATAAAATCAGTTCAGGTCTTCAATGTGATCTGATCTTTTGTGATATCGAAATGCCCAGACTCAATGGTTTGGATTTTCTCGCTAAGCTCAAAGCTGATAAAAAGCTAAATACTATTCCAGTTGCACTATTGACTTCCCGCGCAGCCCAAAAACACCGTAATATTGCCGTCCAATATGGAGCAAGTGCTTATTTTGTCAAACCATATAGAGAGCAAGAGATTCTAGATGCTGCCAAACGTATTATCGCTAGCAGTAAAAATCCCTAGCTCAGATATAATGGCAGAGCTTGCGACCATTGTGTAAAGTTATTCTCGAGATAGAGATTATTGGCTAGTTGCACAAGGCCTTCCACTGCATAGCCTTGTTGTAATCCTCCTTCTACTAGATAGTAAGGTCTTTCTATTTGATTTAAGATATTTTTCCATTGCTGCATTTCAACAATCATATCCGCCAAAAATGGTGAGACTATCTTACTTGTGGGTGATTTTTCATAAATAGCTACATAGTATTTATCTCTAGTTGCTGTTAATTGAGTGGCAATTAGTTCATGTTGAGTCGACTTTGCTTGAGCTTGAGCTAGGCTAGCTAAGCTAGATAATGATAAAAGTGGGATAGATAACTGCTGAGCTAAAATGCGCGCTGTAACCATGCCAATTCTGATACTGGTAAAGCTGCCTGGGCCTTTGACTACTGCTATAAAAGATAACTGTTGCCAGTCGATTCCTTGCAAAAACTCCTTTAGACATTGATGCAAATGACTAGACATACTTCTATCTAGATCCCAAGTTTGAATTTTAATTGAACCACTAGGATCTAGCAAGCCCAAGCCCAATTGTCCAGTACTGCTATCGATGGCCAGGCCATATTTTTCCATGGTAATTGTTAAATTGTTATTTTTTTGAGATCTAAACCACGCTGAAAAATTTCCTCAATCGGCAGCATCTCACCCTCATTGGTCATAAAACGATGATCCTCGGTAGCACGAATTAAAGAACCATCTTCTAAAAGATATTCCCATATTTGTTGGGGTTCTCTATGGTGCCACTGAGCAATCTTCTGGCTATAGAGATGTCCATGTTCATCTATGGAATAGACATTGCAGATTAGTTTTTCTCGAACAATTTTACCAATAGGCAGTAGGCCATATTCTTGGGTCAATATGAGGGTATCTTCACTGAGGCAATATTCAGCAAAGTTGATCATCTGCTCAAAGAGATTTTCAGCAATATGCTTGGCAACTCCATTTTTAGCAGAACCATCGATAAAATTCTCTCGGTGTTTCTGCATTTCTGATGCTTTCTTTTTCCCCATTGCTCTGCGCAGGAGATCTGCTTCACCTAGAGAATAGCCAGCTAAATCTTGAGCCATTTTCATAATTTGCTCTTGATAAACCAGCACAGCATAAGTTTCTTTGAGGATTGGCTCTAATAGAGGATGTTCATATTGAATTGCTGCTCTGCCATGTTTGCGATCTATAAATTTGGGGATGAGCCCAGCATCTAGAGGGCCCGGCCTATAGAGTGCCAGAATTGAGGAGATAT
Organism: uncultured cyanobacterium; assembly: GCA_903887375.1. Taxonomy (GTDB): domain Bacteria; phylum Cyanobacteriota; class Cyanobacteriia; order Cyanobacteriales; family Microcystaceae; genus CAISPN01. The sequence goes on along the minus strand of CAISPN010000042.1, from coordinate 4,528 downwards.
CTTCAATACCTGAGGGCTTGAGATCTGAGACTATCTGGCGCATACCTGAAGATTCCAATTGAAATATACCCTCAAGATCGCCTTTTTCCAAAAGATTATAGGTTTTTTGAATATCTTCTGGCAGTTTTTTAACTCCCCCTTTTTCTAGGATATGTTGAGCTTTTCTTTCATCAAGTGGCAATTGATCTAGATCTATTTCTATATTTTGATTTTGCTTGATTAATTCTGCGGCTCTTTGGATAGTCGTAAGGTTCTTGAGTCCCAAAAAATCCATTTTTAATAAGCCTAGTGATTCAAGATCCTCCATGAAATATTGGGTAATCACCGCACCATCTTTATTCATCTGCAATGGAACTATCTCATCAAGTGGTTCTGCAGAAATTACCACTCCAGCAGCATGAACACCAAAGGTCTTGTTGGTTCCTTCAATACGAATGGCCATATCTACCCAACGCTGCACTGTTGGATCATTGTCATAGCGCTCTTTGAATTCTGCAGTTGGGGTCTCATCAGAGATCATGACCTTGAGTGGGGTGGGTTTTCCTCTGGTCACCGGAATCATTTTGGTCATTTTGTCAGATTCTGCATAGGCAATATCTAACACTCTAGCTACATCTTTCAAAACAGCTTTAGAAGTCAATCTGTTAAAGGTGATAATTTGTGCAACGTTGCTTTTGCCATACTTTTGGGTCACATAGTCGATCATCTCATCTCTTCTGTCAATGCAGAAATCAGAGTCAACATCAGGCATGGATTTGCGCTCAGGATTTAAAAACCTTTCAAAAAGCAGACCATGATGAACAGGGTCTATGTTGGTGATTTTTAAGGCATAGGCTACCAGAGAGCCCGCGGCAGAACCACGTCCAGGTCCTACGGGAATTGCATTATCTCTGGCGTATTTGATGTAGTCCCAAACCACTAAAAAATAGGCCGAAAAGCCCATCTTTTGTAACATTTTTAGTTCATATTCTAGTCTTTGTCTATAGATAGGATCTACTTCATTGATGTTGTGGCATTTGAGACGCTCTAGCAGTCCATTTTTGGTAATTTCTTCAAGGTATGTATCTGTAGTATGTCCAGGTGGAACTGGATAATTGGGAATACGAGGCTCACCTAAAATCTTGTAATGATCTACTTTTTCGGCAACTTCTAGAGTATTGCTGATAGCTTCTTGGATTACCTCATCTTCGAGATGATCTCTAAAAAGTAAGCTCATCTCTTCGGCAGATTTGAGATATTCTGTGCCGCTATAGCGTAGTCTTTTATCTTCAGTAATCAGCTTGTTAGTCTGAATACATAAAAGAGCATCATGCGCTTCTACATCAAAACAAGAAATATAATGAGAATCGTTAGTGGCAATGATTTTAATATTTAACTTGCGGGCAATTTTCACCAATTCAATATTGATGATGCGATCACTGGCCATGCCATGATCTTGCAACTCTAAATAATAGTCATCTCCAAAGAGCTCTTGATACCATTTGGCAACTGCAATAGCTTCTTTAATTTTGCCCAAGAGGATATTTTGCGGCACCTCACCAGCCATACAGCCACTAGTGATAATCAGACCTTGGTGATATTCTTTAAGTAAATCTTTATTAATACAGGGTCTGGCAAAAATACCCTTACCCTGCATACCCTGAAGATGAGAAATGGTGGTGAGTTTGACCAGATTTTTGTAGCCTTTGTTGTTTTTGGCTAGGACAATTTGATGGTATTTGCGATTGCGCTCTTGGGCATGAATATCTCCATTGATGACATACATCTCATTGCCAATAATGGGCTTGATATTCTTGCTGCGGCAGGTCTTGAGTAGTTCAATAGCCCCATACATTACACCATGATCGGTCAGGGCAATAGCCGGCATTTCCAACTCCACCGCCCGATCTACCAGAGGACCTAGCTGAGATGCACCATCGAGCAAACTATAGTCACTGTGAATGTGTAAACCAACAAAGGTCATGTTCTTAGCAAAAAATATATCTTCTAATAAAGTATATTGTATTTATATTGACGGTATTCTATGTCTCAAGCAAAAAAGGTTCAAGTCATTGGTGGTGGATTAGCTGGAACTGAGGCAGCTTGGCAGCTTGCTCAATCTGGCATCTCTGTGGTTTTTTATGAGATGCGTCCGATGATGCAAAGCCCTGCCCATCATTCAGAAGAACTAGCTGAGCTGGTCTGTAGCAACTCCTTTGGTGCTAGCAGCAGTGATCGCTCTACTGGGCTGCTGCAAAGTGAACTGCGGGCACTTGGCTCAATCATTATGCAAAAAGCAGATCAACACAGTGTCCCAGCAGGCGGGGCTTTGGCAGTTGATAGAGCTCAATTTAGCAAAGATCTCACCCAAACTCTCAAAAATCATCCTCTGGTGGATTTTCGTCGCCAAGAAGTTATGGATATCCCTGTTGATGGGATCACTATTTTGGCAACAGGGCCTCTCACCAGTAAAGCTTTAGCTGATTCACTTGCTAAACTTACTGGCAAAGAATACTTGAGTTTTTTTGATGCAGCCAGCCCAATTGTCGTAGGAGAGAGTATCAATCGTGATATTGCCTTTATTGCTTCTCGTTACAACAAAGGAGAAGCTGCCTATATCAATTGTCCATTTAATCAAGAACAATATCTGAGCTTCTACAACGAACTACTCCAAGCTCAACAGGCCGAGCTCAAAGATTTTGAAAGAGAAAGTGCTAAGTTTTTTGAGGGCTGTTTACCAATTGAAGAATTAGCCAGAAGAGGGGAAGATACCATGCGCTATGGGCCACTCAAGCCCGTTGGCATCAGTGATCCTAGACATACTGGACATCGTCCCTATGCAGTAGTCCAGCTCAGGCAAGAAGATAAAGCAGGTCAGCTTTGGAATATGGTGGGCTTTCAAACCAATTTACGCTGGGGTGAACAAAAAAGAGTATTTCAAATGATCCCCGGATTACAAGAGGCTGAATTTGTTCGCTTTGGGGTGATGCATCGCAATACTTTTCTCAATTCTCCCGAATTACTCAGGCCTACTTTGCAGTTCAAGCAATATCCAAATATATTGGCTGCAGGCCAGCTCATTGGCACCGAGGGTTACATTGCAGCGGCTGCTGGAGGAATGCTAGCTGGAATAAATGCTGCTCGTTTAGTTCTAGGCTTAGACCCTGTGATTGCCCCACCAACAACTATGATGGGCGCACTTTTTGAATTTATTAGCTCAGCTCCAGCCAAGCATTTTCAACCAATGCCACCTAATTTTGGAATTATGCCAGCATTGGATCAGCGTATACGTTCCAAGATTGAACGCTACGGAGCCTATCGTGACCGCGCAATAGCTGATCTTAAGCAGTGGCACAATGAATATAAAATCCCAGCATTTGTATCCTGATGAAAGAGAAAATTTCCGATTGGTTAAATCGTTTTTTGGTATTTGATGTTTTTGTAGTGTTTTTTGGTTTTCTTTGGTTTGTCGTGGCTGTTATAGGCCGCTATTTGGGCAATCAGGAAATCTTTGAAATATGGTATAAGCTGTGGATTCCAGTATTTAATCCTGCTATTGGTATTTTGTTTCTAGGCGCTTTTGCCAGTTGGCTAATTGCTAAATTTTCTCCCAAAAAAACTAGCTAAAGCCTTACTTGTCATAATCTATATCCTGGGTACCTAGTAATCTATCCCAAAAAGTAAAATAGAGTCCGTAGTGCATATTGTACTTTTGGTGATGGATCAGGTGATGTTTTGAGCCAATAAACCAATTAAATTTTAAAGGATTTTGAAAAAGCTCAAAGCCTAGATGGTTGACAATTGACCAAATAGTCATAGTCAGCAGGATCATCATAAAAACAAGATAATGCAGTGGAACGATACAGACAATAACTACTAGAAATAATGCTTGCAGCAGGGCTTCTGGTGGGTCAAAGGCAAAGGAAGTCCAAGGAGTTGGCTGTACGGATCTATGGTGACCACGATGAAACAATTTAAAAAGTTTGGGTTTGTGTAAATAGCGGTGGGTAAAGTAGAAATAGGTATCTTGCAACAACAATACCAAAACAAAACTCAATAAGTTATACCATAATCCATACTGATGTAGATCGCTATAAATAAGAGTAATGCCCAAATTGGAACCCTCTAGAATCATAGCCCCGCAGAAGGCAAAGATGACCCCGGAGACTAATGAGAGCTCAATATCCCGATATATAGACTTAACTGGAGGGGAGTTAGGCTTTTTCGCACTTGGCCAAGAAAGGTATCTTCTACCAAAATTGGTATAAAAGAGCAAGTGTACGATACCTACTACCAAAAAGTAACGTACTGTAATAAACCCAAAAAAAGCTAACCAATGCCAAAAATATGAGGAATCTATCAAAAGAAAATTTCCCAATAAACCAAGTCACTGCATCATTATATTGACACAAAGTTAGTCTTAGTGGGATAAGTGGTAAAAAAGACCAAGCTGCATCTTTATCTTTTTGCTCTCTCCATTTGATCACATCTGCAACTCCCATACCCAAAAGTGCTAAAGGATGAAAACAGATAATCTCTTCTATCAGCT
>CAISPN010000041.1 GCA_903887375.1 uncultured cyanobacterium | reverse complement strand
TTATCAATATACTCTCGCATTTTCTCTCTGAGAGTTTCTAAATTATCCGAAGGAGAACGCAACTCCACCACAAACTCTGGATTAACTTGAGCAAAACCCTTTTTTTGCTGAGCTGATAGAGAATCCCAAAGCTTGAGAGAAACCCAAGAAGCATCAGGAGAGCGGATTGCTCCATTAGTTAAAGTGAAGGCAGTAGAAGAATCAAAAGCTTTGCCTAACTCTTCATGTTCTTCATACCAGCGATCTAATTGACCTGTAATACTACGATTACGCTCGCCTGATTCCCAACCAGTTGGTGGATTCACAATTAACTCTCCATTTGCAGTTCTCTCTAGTCGCAGATCTCTATTGACAATAGCCAATTGTTCAAACTGCTCAGGAGTAACTTGTAACTTGAGTGTATCGGGTACTTCAAGAGAATGTATATTTAGTTTGGTTATTGATTGTACCATATTGCTTGGGTGCTTCAGGTTAGCATTATTAGCTAGATTAACTCTATGTTAGTAGATCTCAGACGGAGATTTTTTCAATCACAACTCCATACATTCACAAGAGAAAATAACAAGTAAAATTGGAACAGAATTAACCTATCTGTAAATATATAAATAAGATGTCTGTTCCCTTTAGTCCGCAAGAAATCGCCTCAGAAGGACTCAAACCCGAAGAATATCAAGAGATAGTCAACCGCTTGAACCGTCATCCCAATAAGCCAGAACTAGGAATGTTTGGGGTCATGTGGTCGGAGCACTGTTGCTATAAAAATTCCAAACCACTGTTAAAGCAATTTCCCACTCAAGGTGAGAGGATTTTAGTAGGCCCTGGGGAAAATGCAGGGGTGGTAGATTTGGGTAGTGGTCTGCGTCTGGCTTTTAAAATTGAATCTCACAATCATCCATCTGCAATAGAACCATTCCAAGGAGCAGCCACAGGAGTTGGTGGAATTTTACGGGATATTTTCACCATGGGTGCTCGGCCTATTGCCCTGTTAAATTCCCTGCGTTTTGGAAGTTTGGAAGATGCTAAAAACCGCGCAATCTTCACTGGAGTAATTGAGGGAATTAGCCACTATGGAAACTGTGTCGGTGTGCCCACAGTTGGTGGTGAGGTTTACTTTGATGATGCCTATGCTGGTAATCCTTTGGTAAATGTTATGGCCTTGGGTTTGATGGAAACTGATGAGATTGTCACATCTAAAGCCTATGGTGTTGGTAATCCGGTTCTTTACGTTGGCTCTACTACCGGCAAAGATGGCATGAAGGGAGCAAGTTTTGCTAGCGCGGAGCTCTCGGCTGATTCTTTGGATGATAGACCGGCTGTTCAAGTAGGAGATCCTTTTTTGGAAAAATCTCTCATTGAGGCCTGCTTGGAGGCATTTAAGACAGGTGCAGTTGTGGCAGCTCAGGATATGGGAGCAGCCGGGTTAACCTGTTCGACGGCAGAGATGGCTGCCAAAGGCGGTGTGGGAATTGAACTCAATTTAGATCTAATTCCTGTGCGAGAGCCTGGAATGGTTCCCTATGAATATTTACTATCTGAATCACAAGAAAGGATGCTCTTTGTTGCCCATAAAGGAAGAGAAAAGGAGCTATTGGAAATTTTTTGGCGTTGGGGACTCCAAGCAGTAGTAGCCGGGAAGGTTATAGAGGACCCTATAGTCAATATTCTTTTTCAAGGAGAAGTAGCTGCCTCGATTCCTGCTGATGCTCTGGCTGAAAATACGCCTCTCTACCATAGGCAGGGGCTAGATGATCTGCCAGAATTTATTAAACAGGCTTGGCAATGGACAGAGCAATCGCTCCCTCAAGATAATGATTACAATAAAATTTTGCTACAGTTACTCGATAGTCCAACTATTGCTTCTAAGCAGTGGATCTATCGTCAATATGATCATCAAGTGCAAAACAACACTGTCATACTACCAGGTGGAGCAGATGCGGCAATTATAAGAATTCGTCCTCTTGATACCCCCAGCAATCAATGCCATATTGGTGTGGCAGCAACAACTGATTGTAATCCTCTCTATGTTTATCTAGATCCTCTAGAGGGTTCTAAAGCGGCAGTAGCCGAAGCTGCTCGCAATCTCTCTTGTGTGGGAGCCTTGCCTTTGGCTGTTACTGATAATCTCAATTTTGGTAGTCCAGAAAATCCACTAGGCTATTGGCAATTGTCACAAGCTTGTGCCGGGATTGCTGAAGCCTGTAAGCAGTTCAATACACCAGTAACTGGTGGAAATGTTTCGCTCTATAATGAAAAACTTGATGAACAAGGCAAGCCTAAGCCTATTTACCCAACTCCCGTAATTGGTATGGTTGGCTTGATAGAGGATCTATCTAAAATTTGTGGTCAGAGCTGGCGCTCTAGTGGCGATCTAATTTATCTTCTCGGTCCATCTGAAGTAACTCTCGGGGCTTCCCATTATCTCAAAGAAATTCACAAACTGGTTACAGGAAAACCACCTAGAGTTGATTTTGTCTTAGAAAAGGCTGTGCAATCTGTTTGTCGTCAAGGTATTAAACTTGGTTGGGTGAAATCTGCTCATGATTGCTCTGAAGGAGGTCTAGCAGTAGCACTGGCTGAATCTTGTATCAGTGGATCAAAAGGAGCTCAGATAGAACTAATTGATCAAGACAAAAGTTGGAATTTATTGCTGTTTGGCGAGGGAACAGCTAGAATTGTCGTTTCGATTGATCCTCTTTTTCGTAAAGATTGGGAAGATATTTTGCTGCGCGAATTAGATCAAAATTGGCAATATCTGGGCCAAGTTGGAGAAGAAGACTTAACAATCCAAGTTAAAAATGAAAAGCTCATTAATCTGACTGTTAAACAGCTAAGTAGTACTTGGAGCCAGGCAATACCCTCTCGCCTATAACTAAAAAAAGGGGAATTATTCCCCTTTCTATAAAAAAACTATTCTAGTTTCAGCTAATTAGCAGCTCCTTGAAAGCTGTGAGTGTTTTTTCCCTTTAGTTGATCAACTAGATCTAGTTTTTCCCAGGGTAAATCTAGATCGTTGCGTCCAAAATGTCCATAGGCTGCCACATCTTGATAAAATCGCCCGCTTCTTTCTTTAGGAAGTTGACGCAAATTATAGCGGTGGATAATTCCGGCTGGACGCAGTTCAAAGTATTTATTTACTAATTCAAGTAGATCTGATTCGGGTATCTTACCTGTGCCAAAAGTGTCGATAAATACGCTAACTGGACGAGCTACCCCGATTGCATAACCTACCTGTACTTCACACTTTTCAGCTAAACCTGCTGCAACTATGTTTTTAGCAATATGACGACAAGCATAGGCCGCAGAGCGATCTACCTTGGTAGGATCTTTACCTGAAAAGGCGCCTCCACCATGACGTGAATAACCACCATAGGTATCAACTATGATTTTACGCCCAGTCAAGCCAGAATCTCCTTGTGGTCCACCTACGACAAATTTACCAGTTGGGTTAACTAGAAAACGGGTCTGTTGGTTAACTGAGAGGGAGAGATCTTCAAAAACAGGTTTGACTACTACTTCCCAGAGATCTTCTTTGATTTTGGACTGTACTGCCTCATTTTGACTAATACCATCTATAGTCTCATCATGCTGAGTAGAAATAAGGATAGTATCTACAGCAACAGGACGACCATCTTCATAGACAATCGAGACTTGTGTTTTACCATCAGGTCTGAGATAGCCTAGTAAACCAGATTTGCGAACTTCCGAGAGCCTACGGGCTAGTCGGTGAGCAAGGCTGATAGGTAAGGGCATCAATTCTGGTGTTTCATTACAGGCATAACCAAAGACAATACCTTGATCACCGGCGCCGATAGTATCAAAATCATCAGTGCTGGAATCTTCTCTTTTTTCTTGGGCTGCTGTAACACCTTGGGAAATGTCTGGAGATTGCTTATCTACAGTTACCAAAACTGCGCAACTGTTGGCCGAAAAACCATTGTCTGCATTGGTGTAACCGATTTCAGCTATTTTTTTGCGAGCTATATCTACGAAATTGACTTGAGCTTTAGAGGTAATCTCACCTGTAATGAGAACCAATCCAGTATTGACAACTACTTCTGCTGCTACTCGACTATATTCATCTTGTTGGAGCAGAGCATCAAGAATAGAATCTGAGATTTGATCACAGATTTTATCTGGATGACCCTCGGTAACTGATTCAGAACTAAAAATATAACGTGTTGACAATGGATTTGCTTCCTCGTTTAAAATTCTTAACCTATTCTACTGTAATCGCAAACTAATGTTCAGCAGGAATTTTCTAGAGCTGAGCTTAAATGAGAACGACTTTTAACTGAGCATCGGGTGATTAACAGAGGGGACTGACAGCTATTGGCCAACTCATCAGTATAGCGTCCCAGAGTTTGACGGGCGATACCCCATTCTCCAGAAGCCCCAGCTATCGTCAGATCAGCTGAGGCAGAAAACTTTATAGCCATTTTAATTGGTTCGTGATCCCCGGAGCGAACAGTTTCAATTTCTATACGTGATCTTGCCTGGGAGGGTAATGAATTGATCAGTTTGCCAAATTCGTGACCAAATTCTTGATCTTCTCGATAATCATCACTTACTCGCAGTATCTTTAGATGACGATCAGACTTATTAACCAAAAGGCGTAAGGCTATTTCCAGAGCTAGATCGTCATGTACTGTAGCTGAATAGGGAACAAATATTTGTTCAAAATTGTTACCGGTCTGGTGATTAACATATATGGCAACATCTACAGGAGCTTGAGAGAGAATCTGTCCCACTCTTCCACCAAGACGGTTATTGCTGAAAGTGGGTCTGTGCCAGCCGGCAATCACCAGATCAATGTTCTCTACAAGGGATATTTCTGTGGTTTCTTTAAGTACATCATTAGAAACGCGAACTATAGGTGAGGCAAATTTATCATGAGCAGGGGGGTCTAGTTCGCTCACCAACCCCTCTAGTTCTGATATTCTATCATGAACCAAGCGTTCAATCTCAACTGGTGTACTGCCAAAATCGTAGTGCTGATCTAC
>CAISPN010000040.1 GCA_903887375.1 uncultured cyanobacterium | reverse complement strand
TCTTTTAACTAGAATAGAAAAACTACTACAGAATGAATTTGTAAAAGATCATAAGCGTCAACAGGTCAGCGAAAAAGTAGCAGAACTAGTCAGCCAAGGTCATAAGGTGCTCTTGATTTCAGTTTTTTCTGACACCGTGATCGACTATTATCGCTATATGCAAAATAATAAAGTAATTGCCCAAGCTGGGATAGGGATGGCTATTGGTGGCACTAAACAATACCTGTTTGAGGATAATAAGGTTATTTCGATTAGTCCCTATAACTTTTATAAACAAGGTAGAAAAGAAACTAGCTTAACAAGAGAAGAACTGTTTAAATATTTTGAACCTGAAGCTAGCTGTAGAAACCCTAGCGATTATCCAAAAGACCAGATTGGAGTTTTAATAGGTTCAGAAACCCTTTCAGTTGGACAAAATTTACAAGATGCAAATCATTTGATCTGTATAGATTTACCATGGAATCCAATGGTGCTTGAGCAAAGAATTGGCAGAATAGACCGTCCAAAAAAACAAAAAGTCGACTATATTTACATTTACTATGCTAATAGCGAAAGTCAATTACTCCGCCAAGCTAATCGACTAGATAATCTGCATAAAAAACTTGTCGGAGATACAGTTAAAGATGGCTCTCAAGAGCTTGGGGCTTCTATCTATGGTGATACTCTCTTTGATGATCAAGTGCTCCCAGGCTATGTCGAATTCCTGCAAAATTTACTAAAAAATCGTCAATCTGAACAAGAAAATATTTACCACAACCAAGAAAACAAAGATATTTATACCGAAAACGAAATACTCTACAGCGAAGAGTTAACTAAATTAAGACAAAGATTAGGCAGTGATTACCAGGCCAATCCCATAGCTCTTGGAGGGGGTGACAAAAGCGATCCTCAACAAATAGCAGTATTAACCCTAAATTATTTTGGACCAAACGGCGAACCTATCCCAGAAGCAACAGAAACTATTTATTGGAATAATTTAACCGCTCAGCAAGATGGCTATGGCATGGCTATTGCTACGGGTTTTAAAACTCCTTATTTTAATAGCATTATTTCAGCAAATTCTCTTTTAAAACAAGTAGAGCTTCTCTATCATCAATTAAGCCAGCTCAAACTAGAAAAACAGTCTCAATTAAAGCAAAACGAGTCTATTGAAGATGTTAAAACAACCTCAGCAAGACTCAACCAAATTCAAAAACGCTTAACCAAAAGCGATATAGTCTTACCACCAGGAATAACCCCAACTACTGTTAGAGCAACTCTTAAAACCCTCAACAATAATATTCAACTTAAAGGAGTAGTCAGACTACTCAAAAATTTTACCGATGGTGAAAAAGGCAAATTAACTGATACTCAATTTATTGCCGAACTTGTAGAAGATACCAACAGTCAAAGTCTCGTTGATTTTAATCCTACTGAACCGCGTAGCCTAACACTCAAGCTGGATGCAGTGTTCTTAAAGGTTTAAACTCAGGCGAAAGCCAGCATGTTGATAGAAACCACGGCGAAACCAATTGCGATAGTATCCTTTTGCCTGAGTGCCAGCAGTTGCCCAAGAACCACCAAGCATCATCTTATGTTCACTATTGAAATAGGGTTTAGAGTAATCAGTATAAAGATAATGGGGCTCAAACTCTTCAAAAGGGTTAAAATCATCGCTAAGCCACTGCCAAACATTGCCACGAAGATCACAAATTGGCGAATCATCTTCTAGCATACCTACTGGGCAAGGCGAACCAAATCTCAAATTGAGATTATATTTTTCTAGATTATCTTGATAAGGATCATAATTACTGTATTTATTACTTCCATAGGCAACTAGATTCCATTGAGCCTCACTCATTAGACCAGCTTCTTTTTCTTGAGCGCGGCAATAGGCAGATGCCTCATAATGGTTAACCTCCACAGGCCAATCCAAAGGTAAAGGCAAAAGATCAAAGATCGCTCTATATTGATATGGCTTATCTTGCTCAACTATCCAAAACTTAGGATGCTTTATCTGTTGCTGGCTTTTCCATTGCCAGCCAGCTTGATCCCAATATTGCTCAGATTCATAGCCGCCATTATCTACAAAAATTTTAAATTCTCTATTAGTAACAAGATATTTACTAATTAAAAAAGGAGCAACATTGACTTGACGGCGTCCATATTCATTATCCCAGCCATAAATTGGGCAATTTGATTTCTTACCAAAATCCACCAAACTACCAGAAACTTCTACCATTTCATTAGCATAAGATGACTGATTATCATAGGGGGCATATTGCCAAAGCGATGGACGTCGTAGAGTTTCTATTGGTAATTGTCTAAAGAGCATTGAGGAAGTTTCGAAATGAATTAATTGATGCTCAATAGACATCAGCAAGGCCCAAAAAGCCTGCTCTGGAATTAATGCCCTATTTTTAATAACATTTAGAACAGTACAATATACTTGCTCTCTATAGGTCCATACTTTATCTACTTGAGGCCATTCTATATGTGTATTAGCTCTATTTAACTCTTCTGCATTTGCCGGATCTACTCCAAAGCCAAAAAGCATTTCATAGGCTGGATTGATTTCTTTATCGAGCAAGCCAACTATTACCAGTTTATTGATATAAAAAGCGGCGCAATGACCCAAATAAAAGATCAAAGGATTGCGTAGAAGATCTGGACTAGAATAAAAAGCATTCTCTTGAATTATGCTCTTGAGTAAAATATCCTCTAATTGCCAAGCAGATAAAAAATAATCAACAAGATCTTGTTTGCTATATTTATCTATGCAGATTGGGGATGGAATTTGTATATTATTCACTAGAAGCGCTGTCCTAGAATCAAACCAAACCACTGCTGAGAGTCGCTCCAAATCTTTAAAGTTTGGATTTTTTTATTTAGTAATTGATTTTGTATATCTAAAAGCTTATATTTACGGGAAATTTCACTCAATATACTTTCATTTTTTTTAAGATCAATTTCTAGATCTAGATCTTTTAAAGAAACATGTTGATTTTCTTGAGAGATAAGATACATCTCAATTTGCCCTTTGCTTTGATTATATATAGCTCGATGAGTAAAGAGATCGGGGTTAAAATTGGCCCTAAAGCGTTGATTGATATGAGAGAGCATATTGAGATTAAAAGCAGCAGTTACTCCTTGAGCATCATTGTACGCTGCTTCTAAAATTGCTGGAGATTTCTGTAGATCGATACCTAAGAGAAAATAATCCCCAGGATTTAAAGTTTCAGAAATTTGCCCCAAAAAAATCTCAGTTTCTAATTCATTGAAATTGCCTAAAGAGCTACCAAGAAAGAAAATTAATCTTTTTTGTTGATGATGAGATTGCAAATAATTTAGAGCCTGATCATAAGAGCCTGAGAGGCCTTGAATCAAAAAGCCAGGATATTGTAACTTGAGCTTTGATACGGCACTACTGAGCATGCCACTACTGATATCTACTGGAAAGTATTGGCAATTTCGTGATTTTTTTTGATAAGAATCCAGCAAAATAAGAGTCTTAGTCGAGCTACCACTGCCTAATTCTACTAATTCACAAACTCCGGTAATTTGAGCAATTTCATCGGCATATTGAGTGAGTATTGCAGTTTCGGTTCTAGTGGGATAATATTCACTCAACTGGCAGATCTGCTCAAATAGCTCTGAGCCAAGATTATCATAAAAATATTTAGCTGGCAGGGTTTTAGGGGTTTTGCTTAAACCCTCGATGATATCTTGGCCGTTGTTGTTTTCGGCAAAATGACTATCTAAAATTAGAACTGATTCAGCAATCATATTGTAGGGTAATTGGTTCCTACTTCTATGATATTTGAGTTAAGTAATCTCAAGTTACCTAGGAAACCGCACTAAAAACTCCCCACCTTAAACTTGAAGGCAGGGAGTTTTAAACTGTAGATTAATTAGATAGCTGTATTGATCAAACTAGTAGCTACAGTTAGAGGTGAAGGAGCTACATTTAAAGCAGCAGCCAAGACTTGACTATCAGCGTTGACCGGTCCAAGAGCAGGGATATTGATATTCTCAAAAACCGCCTCAGCACTAGCTTGAAGATGCTGCATCAGGTTGAGAGTTTGGCCTTGCTGTTGGTTTTTGTACGCGCTCTGCCATTCAGAATTGAGATCAGCGGCAGTGGTATACATTCCAGTTGTTGAGTCAGCGGTCCAAGTGTGCGCTGTATTAGTAATACTAGAAGGAGCTACACCCCCAGCTATACTATAAAGCGGATTACCATTGGGATATAGGCTGAAACTAGCAGAGTTGTAGCTCTGATTATAGGCCGCATCATTGAAATTAGTGATTGCATCATAGATACTACTTTGCACATCACCATTTTGGTTGAGCTGTTTGAGCTCTCCGTTTTGAGAGATTACTGGAGATTCCAGATGACCCAAGA
>CAISPN010000039.1 GCA_903887375.1 uncultured cyanobacterium | reverse complement strand
CAGTTAATCAACACCTTTCCAGTGTGAGTACCCCTTTAACCGATAACAAATTTTTTATTCTAGGCTTTGCAATTGCCCTGAGTCTCTATCTAGCCAAGTTATCCAAAGAGCTAACTAGTGAAATAGTCAATGACCTCAACCAAGAGCGATATTCCCAAGCTGAACTAAAAAATAGAGATCTGGTCTTGGTGATCATTGGCAATATTGTCTTTCTCTGGCTGTTGATCATTTTTCCCACACTCTGGATGATTGGGCATTGGTTTTTGACTCTTTCTCCAACTAGTTCTTATTTTACTATTATGCGCTGGTGGCTTTTCCTAGGGATTATATTAAGCTCGCTCTATATGTTCTATATCCTCGTTAGAAAAGTCTTTAAGCAGATTGATACTATTACCAAAGCCAGAGAAGATGTCAAATTCAAGAGAAATTTTTAAATGTCCTGATTTTATCTGTCTAGGTTAGAATGTTAAGAAATATAAATTATTAACTATGTCTATCACCACGATCAAAGAGAAGATCAAAACTATTGTTGAGCAGCGCAAATTTTTAGAAGAGCTTCTCGAGCAGCCCAATTTAGGGGCTTTGCGTTTGGATACTATCCAAGCACTTGAAGAGCTCAATGAGTTGATTGAAGAATTAGATTCGACCTTTCCTCAGTAACATGGCCAGAGCTGGCTATACTTTGCCGGTCTTTGCCTGCGCTAGCGCTCTAGCCTGCTTAAAAATACTCAAAGGAGAATCAAAACTTGAGACTATTGAGCTTGATTTACTAGAACCAGCTCAGATTGTCTCTATCAACATTGAACAAGTAGCCAAAATCTCCGATGATAGCGCGCTTGCTATTACCTTGAGCGATCCTGGTGATAATCTAGATTTAACGCGCCATACTCCAATTTGGGCTATTTTAAGGCTCATAGAAAATTCCCAAGATGACGCTGAGCAAATAACAATACTAGCTGGCCAAGGAGTTGGCCTAGTCAAAGGAGAGCCTGCCATTTACTCCTATGCCCGCAGGCTCCTTGAGAACAATTTAGCCAAAGAGCTCAAACCCTCAGAAAAAATCCAAGTTACGATTATCTTGCCAGAAGGAGCAAGATTAGCTAAGCGTACTTCCAATGAGGCGTTTGGAGTAGTAGGTGGACTTTCTCTTTTAGGTACTACAGGCATATCAAGGCCCCTGAGCGCATCTGAGCAATTAGATCAATATCTGGCTCAATTAGATCAACAACGTTTAAGCGATCTGGTATTTTGTATTGGCGAAAATGGTTATGGTCTAGCTTGCAAAATGGGAATAGATTCCCAACATCTTATCAAAAGCGCCAATTGGCTAGGACCACTTTTAGTTGCAGCTGGCCAGCAAGGTACTGAGCGTATTGTTCTCTTTGGTTATCATGGCAAATTGATTAAACTAGCAGGTGGGATCTTTCATACCCATCATTATCTAGCTGATGGGCGTATGGAAGTTTTGACATCACATGCGGCTATTTTGGGGCTTTCTACTAGTAGGCTAAGAGAAATATTTACTTGTCCTACTGCTGAGGGTGTCTTGGGGAAATTGCAACAGTATTGCTTAGAAGATCAAAGAGATTGGGTTAGCGAGATTTATAGTTCCATAGTTGAGAGTATTGAAAAAAAAGCCACTGACTATATAGCCAAACATGCTGAGCAAAAGGTAAAAATTGGTACTTTTTTGTTTGATCGCCAAGGAGCGACAATCTATAAAAGTACCAATGCTGAAATGATCTTCAAAAGCTTATGTATATGATATTTCGCAAGTTAGTCAAACCAATAAATAATATTTTTGGCAAGGAGAACCTAAAAACTGTGGATAAAATTTGTCTAAGTACCGTTATCAATTAGTAGAACAATGGCAATTTTTGATGAACTAACAACCTCTAGTAGTACTTTTTTGGTTATTGCGCTGCTTTTGGTGGTTGGCTTTGAGTTTGTCAACGGTTTTCATGACAGTGCCAATGCCGTGGCAACTGTTATTTATACTAAATCTCTAAATCCTACTATGGCAGTTGTCTGGTCTGGTATTTGCAATCTATTGGGGGCCTTGCTTAGCTCAGGTACAGTTGCTTATAGTATTTTGTTTTTGCTGCCAGAAGAGTTGGTCAATAATACAGCTTCTTTAGCTGGCTTTGTAATGGTTTTCTCTGTTTTGATTGCAGCTATTATCTGGAACTTGGCTACTTGGTATGTAGGTATTCCAGCTTCAAGCTCTCATAGCTTAATAGGCTCAATTTTAGGAATAGCAATAGCCAATTCTTATTTAACTGATCAATGGTCTGTGCATTGGAGCAGAATAACTCCAGTGTTTCTCTCTTTGATCATCTCGCCTATTCTCGGATTTTGTGGTGGAGCTTTGCTCCTTAAGTTGCTAAATAAAGAGCCAGAAAACTCCAATGGACAAGTTCCACCTTGGCCAATCAGACTGATGCTGATCACTACATGCATGGGAGTGAGTTTTGCCCATGGTTCTAATGATGGTCAAAAGGGAATGGGACTGATGATGTTGGTATTAGTGGGAATACTACCTGGGCTGTTTTCTCTCAATATGCACACAGATCCTCTCACTTTTACTCGGCTGATGATTAGTTCTCAAAACGCAGTTACTTTAATCAATCAGGAATCTTTTTTAACTAGTGAGCAAGCTATAGAAGAACTAACTAATTATCTCAAAATCGACAGTATATTTGAATATCAAAAGCTTTATCCAGCAGTTTCTAATAGACTCGATAAAATTGCTCATCAGCTTGCTAGCAGATCTAACTTTAACCAAATTGAGTCTGATAAACGAGCTCAATTGAGGAGTGATATGTATTTAGTTTCTGGAGTGATCGCTAAACTAGAGCGCCATGGAGAACTAGAAGGTGATTTGCAAAAAAAACTGTTAGATTGTCGCCAACAGCTAGATCGAGCTACTAAATATATCCCCATCTCGGTCAAAGTAGTTGTTGCCTTGAGCTTAGGTTTGGGGACGATGATCGGCTGGAAAAGGGTAGTGGTGACAGTTGGGGAAAAAATAGGTAGCCAAGGTTTGAACTACTCCCAAGGAGGAGTATCTCAAGTGGTTACTGCTCTGACTATACTACTTGGAGATCATTTTGGACTTCCTATAAGCACAACTCATGTATTATCTTCGGGTGTAGCTGGGACTATGTTTGCCAGTGGCTCACAATTGCAAATCAAAACTATCACCAATATAGCTTTAGCCTGGATCTTAACTTTGCCAGTTTGTACTATTTTAAGCGCATTGTTATATGTTTCTGGTATGTACTTTGTTAAATAAAATCGACAAATTGACTTCTAGTATCATAAAAATTGTTAGAGTTACTCAAAAAAATAAAATGACAACTATTGCCTACCTAGGTCCAGTTGGAACAAATTCAGAAACTGTTGCTCTGTCCTATAGAAAATCTATACTCAATGATCTCACGGTAGAATTGAAGCCCTATCCAAGCATTGCCAAGGTGATGGAGGCATTAGCCAAAGGACAAGTAAATTGGGCCGTTGTGCCAGTAGAGAACTCTACAGCAGGTGGAGTTGCCATTACCCTAGATGGTCTTTGGGAGTTTGATACTCTTCACATTCACAAGGAATTGGTCTTACCTATCTGCCATCTTCTACTTTCTTCTGGCACATCTTTAGAAGATATTAAAACAGTCTATTCACACCCTCAGGCTTTGGCTCAATGTCAAAAGTGGCTTGAAGTCAACTTGCCCAATGCTGAAATTATACCCACTAACTCGACTACTGAAGCACTAGAGCATATCAAGGGAGAGGCCAATGTTGCGGCTATTGCCTCACCTAGGGCAGCCGAGACTTACGATTTACCAATTCTAGCTAGTGAAATCAGTGACTATAGTGATAACTGCACCCGATTTTGGGTATTGAGTAGGCAGGTTTCTCGCATTGGCAGACGAATTTCCTTGGCTTTTAGTGTGTCCCAAAATGTACCAGGAGCTTTAGTTAGGCCACTACAGGCTCTGGCTAATCGTCAATTAAACTTGAGTAGAATTGAATCGCGTCCTACTAAAAGATCTCTGGGGGAATATATCTTTTTTCTGGATCTAGAAGTCACTCAAAGTGAAGATCAAACTCAAATGGCTCTTGAAGAATTATCTCAATATGTTGAAATTCTTAAAATATTTGGTCGATATGAAGTGAGTTTGATTTGATATTCTTAGTATCAACCCAAGTAAAAATCAATTAAATGGAATCTACATACACATTAAACTACATTAAACTTCCACATTGTCCTCCCAAGCAATTGGTAAAACATAATCCCACAGATGTAGGATGGGATATCTATCTCACTGAAGATACATTAGTGGTGCCTTTTTCTCAGATTCCTTTTGACCAAGAAAAATCTGAATATAAATTTCCTCTACAAAGAACAGGGATTATTTTGGCTCCTGATAGATATGACTACTGGTTTTCTATATATCCTCGAAGCTCTGTTGTCAAAAAAGGTGTACAGCTAGCTAATTCAGTAGGAGTTATTGACCCAATGTATACCGGAGAATTGTTCTTGACGCTCTATAGCTTAGATAGGCCTATTTTGTTAAAGGCAGATAAAGCAGTAGCCCAATTAGTAGTAACAAGTAATATTCCCAGTATTTTGCAACAAATAGAAAAAGATCCACGCCTAGAAAAAAGAGGAGGCTTTGGCTCTACCGACAAAATATAGGTAAAATTAACACTAAAGACAGAAAGAGAAATTAGAGAAATATAGTTAAGTGATTATCCAAGATCCTTACTTCAAGGTTAGAACAATAGCTGCAACAGAAAATCCTTATTCAGTTACCTGGACACCGGCCCATGGAGATTACTCAGAAGGCTTTATAGGAGATGAATGGGATGATGGAGTCTGGCCTGATGAAAAAAAGGGTTGGCGACTAATAGATAAGCAGCTATTACATTCTTTAAGACCCCATTCAGGCCCATTAGAACATGCGCACATCACCATAGCAGTTGGTGGTTTTCCGCATGATGTAGCTATGCAACATCGGACACATCGCATAGCCACCTTTGATGTGCAATCACAGCGCTATACAGGAGAAAGGGTAATCAAATGTGTCAATGGAAATGAAAATATAGAGTCTGTATTTTACTTTAGACCTGTTGGAAAATACCATGACCGTGAAGGCAACCATTTTGAATATACCGAACAAGCCAGAGAAAATGACAAGTTGTTTACTAAACAAGCAGCTATCAGATATGTTGATAATATTAATTCAGGTATGCCACCGGAGCAGGCTAGGCATTACTTGACCCAAAATATCAGACAAAACTATACTTTTACTTGTAACATTCGTTCACTACTTCATTTTTTTAATATGAGAGTAGCTAAAGATGCCCAGTTAGAAATTCAAACTCTCTGTGAATATATTTATAAGGAGTTCTACCAATGGGTACCAGAATTGGCTCAGCAGTATAGAGATAAGTATTGGGGTAAATCACCTTTAACCTTTTAGTTGTTTATGTTCACTCTGGCTCAACTTGCTCAAATTCTCTCTGCTGATTGTCAAGTCAATTTAAATCCAGCCCAATCCACAGAACTGGTAAAAGGATTTTCCACTGATACGCGGTTTATCAATGAGGGTGAAGTATTTCTAGCTTTAAAAGGAGAGAATTTTGATGGTCATCGTTTTGTAGAAAATGCCATCAATCGAGGAGCTAGTGCTGTAATTGTCCAAGAGCCGGTATCATTTAGTCCGTCAACTGCTTACTTTCAAGTTAAAGATACTTTGGCAGCTTATCAAAAGATTGCCCATAGCTGGAGAAAGAAACAGACAATTCCAGTGATCGCTATTACTGGTTCAGTAGGTAAAACCACTACTAAAGAACTGGTTGCTGCTGTATGCTCTCGAGCTGGAAGGGTCTGTAAAACAGAGCTCAATTACAACAATGAAATAGGAGTACCTAAAACCCTATTGGGAATAACTGCCTCTGATAATTATGCAGTGATTGAAATGGGGATGAGAGCAAAAGGAGAAATTGCTCTTCTAGCCCAAATTACAGCCCCTGATCTGGCAATTATAACCAATGTGGGAACGGCTCATATTGGCCGGCTTGGTTCAGTTGAAGCGATCGCCAGAGCCAAATGTGAGCTGCTAGAGCATCTTGATCCTAGTCAAGGGATTGCTATTTTGAACCAAGATAATCCCCTTTTAATTTCCACAGCCAAAGAAGTTTGGTCTGGTCAGACTATCACCTATGGACTTAAAGGCGGAGATCTCAAGGGAGAGTTGATTGACAATCAAACTATGCGAGTCAATGGTCAGGACTTTCTGCTACCGATAGCAGGAGAGCATAATGCGACAAATTATCTAGCCGCTCTTGCAGTTGCCAAGGTTTTAGGAATTGACTGGAACAAGTTGAGCCAAGGAATCCCTCTAGATCTGCCTCAAGGGCGCTCTGCTTTGTATAAACTAGAGAATGATATCCAACTACTAGATGAGACCTACAATGCTGGTCTAGAGTCAATGCTTGCAGCGCTAAATTTGCTTAAACAAACTAGCGGAAAACGCCACATTGCAGTCTTGGGCGCGATGAAAGAGCTTGGTGAATATACAGAATCGTTTCACCAAAAAGTAGGGCAAAGAGTCAAAGAACTTGGACTTGACCAGCTCTATGTTTTAAGTAGTGATGCTGAAGCTCTATCTATACTAAATGGGGCAACTGGGGTCAAAGCATTTAGCTGCAGCACTAAACAAGAACTGATTAGCACTTTAAAATCCAATATCATTCCAGGAGATCGCATTTTATTTAAGGCATCGCATTCTGTTGGCTTGGATCAGGCTGTAGAAAGTCTTCGTAGCCAACAGCTATAGCAGCAGCGAAATCATTTAATTCAAAGTTTCAACAGTAGTAGGCGAGTTGGCAAGAGCTTCAAGTTGTTTCTGCTGATCTTGTCCAATGCAGGTTTGGATAATTTTTTCAATTTCACCTTCAAGAGCGCTAGCTAGATCAAAGT
>CAISPN010000038.1 GCA_903887375.1 uncultured cyanobacterium | reverse complement strand
TTGCAGGAATCAATCCTAACGAGCATGATAACCTCTTGATAACTCAAGCTGCTGCCTTTAATAGTGGCGCTATATCATTCTCTATTACCGATATCAACAACATCAACAGTGAAATTTCTGTTGGACAAACTAAGTCAATTCCCTTCCTTACCGCTAGTGGTGGAATGACCCTAACTAGCACCTTTATCAAGAATATCTTGGTTCCCGCTAGTACTGCCCAGGATCTCTTTAAGTTATCCAAAGTAGGCAACACCCTTAATCTCAATGTCACTCATATTTCCTAAAATCATGAACAAACAAATTATCATAGCCAGTTTGCTAGCTCCCTTTGTACTTGCCGCTAAACCAGTATTAGCTCTTACTTGGACATTTTCTTTTGCTTCTGATGGTGGAGACGCTAGTGGTACTATCACTACTGATGGCACTGGAATACCCCAGGCAAATACAATCTACAATATCACTGCCATAACTGGAACCTTCACCCCTACTGGGGGCACTGCAGAAACTATCACTGGTGTTTCTACTTATCAATCTGCAGCCAACACCATAGGATGGGATGGAACCAAAACTTCCTCAATCTTGGTAACTGGCTCTGGTTTTTCCTTTGATACTCCGACTGATTCTTTTAATGTCTATCAAAATACCGGAACTGGATATCTTACAGCAACTTCATTAAATTACTCGTTGAGTGACTACACTATCACTAGCTCCAAATTTGCTCCTGTACCTTTTGAATTTTCAATAGAGCAGGGTTTTATTTTAGGAGTTCCTTTATTTTTAGGATTGAGAAAGTTGAAAAAGATGAGAGGATAGACTCCTGCCCCTAAATCTTGAATCTCACAAGAGAGCGAGGAGAAAAATTAGTATTTAGAGATTTCTTGTGAGATTCAAGATCTATCTCCAATTCTTTAGCTATTTGTTCTGGAGATAGTCCTAACTTTACCAACAATGGAATAGTCTCAAGCTTACCTTCAAGTTTTACATCTTTATAAAATTGGGTT
Organism: uncultured cyanobacterium; assembly: GCA_903887375.1. Lineage (GTDB taxonomy): Bacteria > Cyanobacteriota > Cyanobacteriia > Cyanobacteriales > Microcystaceae > CAISPN01. Next base: position 24,206 of record CAISPN010000038.1, on the reverse strand, counting down.
TCTTTCCATTCTGCTAAACCAAACATCTCTTCTAACTCATTGTTGCTTTTTTGGGGAAAAAACAAGTTGTTTAATGTAATTGTACTTCAAGCTTGCCAGCATCTTAAGATTACTTCTCCATCGTCTCTTAGAGGATAAAAAATATGGAGTCACTCTTGGGTTCCCATTATTTATTGGCTTGAGAATCCTGAAAAAAAGAGCCGAGCATAAGTCCTAGTAACTATTATAAAAATTTTATATAAAAATCTTGGATCAGTTTACGTACTACAATAGGATCTTCTTGTTGATTGACAAGTGCGCGAAATTCTTTAGCTCCTATTAAATCTTTGGTATACCAATCAATATGCTTGCGGGCAACTTGAACCCCAATATCCACACCATAATATTGCAGCATTGTTTCATAGTGCTCTAGTAAAATATCTCGCTGCTGCTGGATTGTGGGAGGATCTAGAATTATTCCTTTTTGTAAATAATGGGTTACCTGTTGGATAAACCAAGGTCTACCATAACAGCCGCGGCCTATCATTACACCATCAGCTCCTGAAAGACTTAGAGCTCTATCAACATCCTCCAAGCTTGAGATATCCCCATTGACTATCACAGGAATACTCACTGCATCTTTAACCTCTCTTATAAAAGACCAATCAGCTTTGCCTTGGTAAAACTGAGAACGAGTGCGCCCATGCACGCTCACTAGTTGAATACCGATTTGCTGGGCAAGTTTAGCTAATCTTGGCGCATTGAGATTATGATGATCCCAGCCCATACGCATCTTGAGAGTTACAGGAATTGTAACTGCTTTAACTGTTGCTTCTAAAATTCGGGCAGCATGAATCTCATCGCGCATCAGGGCTGAACCAGATTGACCGTTGACCACTTTTTTACAAGGACAGCCAAAGTTAAGATCTATTATATTGACGCCCATATCCTGGGCCATTGAAGCCGCTTTTGCTATTACATGAGGATCATAACCAGCAATCTGAAGAGCTAGAGGATATTCATCTTGAGAGTATTGAGTCATCTGCATGGTTCTGCGGTTGTGATGAATCATCGTCGCACTGGCGATCATCTCAGAGACTAGCACACCACAGTCAAAACTTTTGACTAGTCTACGAAAGGGCATATCAGTAATCCCAGACATAGGAGCTAGAAAGACGGGTTTTTCAATAGTTAGATTGCCGATTTGGATAGCTCGCACGATTAATACAAAATTCTGTAATTTTATAAGATTAGATATACAATGGATTCTAAATTATCAGTAGCAGATTGTCATGCAATCTTCAAAATTGAGCCAACTTGAACTAAAGCTCTATGATACTACACCGCTTATCGGCAGTTGTATCAGGATCAGATCTGCGCGCAAGCTCACAAGTCTCAATAGCCCAGAATCATTTGCTATCTTAGCCCAAGCCTATTGCCTCAGCCAGGATCGCTCTGTTAAGACAATCGCCCTTGAGGCATTGCGCACTATTGATTATAAATCCAAACAAAACATCATAGATGCAATTTGCGCTGTATGGGAGAGAACGCGCCATCAGCAACTAACCCAGCTACTGATAAAACAACAATGGATTGCCATGTCCCCTGCCAAAACAAGGGTATTGACAGCCCTTAAGGTAGGCAAACAGCGCAGAATTGCCAGAACAGCATCGCAGATAGTCAAGCCACTACTTGCCACCTTTGAAGATCTAGATCCAGAAATTTCTACCAGAGCTAGAGAATGTGCGCTCAATCTAGAAAATAGAGATGCAATTGATTATATATGTGAACAATGGTGCCTAAAGCGCGATCCCCTTTATGAACAAATCATTCTCCAAGCAGGTTACTTCGCTACAAGCTCTATAGAGTATAAAGTATTAACTGCGCTCAAAATTAACCGCCTCGATCTCCTTGAGCTCAATGAACCAGAGACTATAGATGCTCTCTTAAAAAACTACAATGATCCAGATCCTCAAATTAGAGACACTATTGCTCAAATTCTGCGTAATTTAAAGCAAAGTCAAGCTCAGCAATTGATTATAGACGCGGTGATTCAAAAAGACGATTCAGTTGCGCGCAAAATTGCTGATACTTGTAATTACCTGCCAGATTCCCAAGAAAAAAAAGTATTATACTCATTTTTTACAGATCAGCCGATAGACAATATCCAACTTTTACAAGAGATTTACCTCAAAGCAACAGAGAAAATCAAACAGAGAATACACCAAAAAATTGCCTCTAGTAGAGAAATTAAATTTTTAACCATAGTAAATGGGGAACTTGATGATAAACAATGGCAATGGCTCTTGGAATTGCTAAAAAAATGGCAATTGCCAGAGCATTTATGGTACTATGCCCAACGCTGCCCTCTCTACTGGAGCAAGAGATTTTTACTAGCTCTTGAGGCTTATCAATGGCAAGAGGCTAAAGCGCTAATTAACTTAGCTAAAGCTTGTCAAGCCCAACTGCCAATTAAGTTGAACTTTATCCCCTACTGCCAAAAAACACTATTAGGTCACAATGCCCAAGTCACAGCCCTGGCAATCAATCAAGATAACAATCTGCTAGCTTCTGGAGATGAGCAAAATACTATTTATCTATGGGATATCAAATTGGGTCGGCAGATCAATACCCTGATCAAGCATCAAAGTAGTATATCTCAATTGAGCTTTACCCCAGATGGACTCAAACTAATCAGTGCGAGCAAAGACAAGAATATTCAAATTTGGACTCTGGAAAATCCCCAAAAAACAATCAGCCTATTCAAAAGCAATTCGAGCTTTGTTATCAGTAGTGATGGTAAATTTCTAGCTACAGTTAATTCAAATCACAGATTACTAATCTATACAATAGCCGATGGCAAAATGCTCTTTTCTTTGGCAGGACATATTGCTAAAATCAATACCTTTTGTTTTAGTCCCAATGACAAATATATTGCCACAGGCTCTCAAGATAAAACAGTCAAGCTCTGGAACGTAGCTCAAGGGAAATTAATAGATAGCTTCACTTATGAATCTGTAGTCAATAAAGTGATATTCAGTCGGGATAATCTCTCTGTTTTAGCTGGACTAGCTGATGGCACCCTCAAGATCAGACATTTAGGCATTGAAGAAGAAATCAGCATCAATACTGGCTCTAAAGGCATTGATAATATTTTTATTCTTAAAGAGGATCAAGCGGTACTTACTAGTAATATTGAGGGAAAAATCAGACTTTGGCAATTACTAGATGGCGATCCAATTGAGAGTCAATTAAATAATGTTAAAAATATCTTTGGTGTATTATTTTCACCAAGCGGTAATTTAATGATCACTCTTAGTGATAATCGAAATTTTACTATTTGGGATATGGATAAATTGAGCCAATTAGAGCTTCAAGAAGAAATTTCACCTATCAGTATACTCAGTAGTGATGATAAATTTTTGCTGACCACAGATAGAGAAAAAATCAAAATCTACTCTTCAAAGTTGGATAAGCTATCTAGAACTGCCGTAAATTTAATCCAAGATGAGGATATCCAAGCATTTAATAAATACAAAGAATATCTTAGCCCAGAGCAAGCAAAATGGCTAGAACTATTATCAGCCCTAGCCACTTTGAGTTATTCTACTCCTTCAATGCGATCTTCTACCTCTTGATATAGTTCACGCAGACGCTCAAGGTTTTCAGCTGAGGTCTCCCAATAGCCACGTCCATTGACTTCCAGCAATGTGCCTACGATCTTGCGGAACGAGTTGGGATTGAGATCCATCAGCCTTTTACACATTTGCGGATCTTCAATAAAGGTAGTATTAGTCTCTTCATAGACCCAGTTGTCCACAGCCCCGGCTGTAGCAGACCAGCCCATTGTATTGACCAAACGCTTAGAAAGTTCACGTACGCCTTCATAGCCATGCTTCAACATCCCTTCATACCATTTAGGATTGAGCATTTTGGTCCTAGCATCTAGCCTAACGGTCTCTGAAAGTGTTCTGACTTGAGCATTGGCAGTAGTTGTATCGGCAATATAGGAGCTCGGTTTTTTACCATCATCTCTCAAGCTAGCTACCAACTTAGTAGGATCTGAGTCAAAGTAGTGCGATACATCTGTCAGACTGATTTCCGAGGAATCTAGATTCTGGAAAGTAGCATCGGCGGTTTTGAGAGCAGATTCAAACAAACCACGACTTTGATCCATCACACCGGGGTTATCACTATTAAAAGCAAAAGATTTGCGCTTGACATACATCTCCTGCAACTGTGACTCATCTTCCCAGCTACTATTTTCTACTGCTAGATTGATGTTAGAAGAATAGGAACCAGAAGCATTAGAGAAAATGCGGGTAGCAGCTTGACGCAGGGTAAGTCCCATTTCTTCGGCTTGAGCGATGGCATGTTTGCGGACATAATTGAGCTCTATAGGCTCATTAGCCTCAGCTGCCATTTTGACCGCCTGATCTAGTAAATTCATCTGATTGATAAACAGATCGCGGAAAACGCCTGAACAGTTGACCACCACATCAATCCTGGGCCTTCCCAATTCTTCAAGGGAAAGCAACTCTAGTTTATTGATCCTACCGATGGCATCGGGCATGGGCTTAACACCGACCATCCAGAGGATCTGAGCCAGTGACTCTCCGTAGGTCTTGATATTGTCAGTACCCCAAAGCACACAGGCAATAGTCTCGGGATAGTTGCCCCCATTATCTAGTTTTTGGCGCTCTAGCAATCTATCTACTACTACTTTAGCGGACTTGACCGCTGCGGCTGTAGGAATAGATTGGGGATCGAGAGCATGGATATTTTTGCCAGTAGGCAGAACATCAGGATTGCGAATCGGATCACCGCCAGGGCCAGGAGTAATATATTCACCATCTAGGGCCATCAAAAGCGAGCCCAATTCATTGTCAGCGCAGACCTGCTCTAAACAGAATTCTAGATATTCAAACAATGGCTTGAGTTTTTCAGCATCAACGTTTTTATAGCCTAGATCGTGGAGGGTTTCTAACCAATAGGGGTCTTTTTTCCCTAGATTGAAAACATTTAACTTGCTAAATAGAGAAAGACGACCTTCACTATCTGCTCTAGTATTGACAATCGAGGCAACAGCAATGCGAGTTGCTGTGACGATCTGCTGCTGGAGCTCAACATCGGCAAGAATTCCCCTATCACTATTGGTATAAATCTGATCGATATCCCTACCAATACTACTAGCTATAATACGAGGCAAGGAAGTGATTCCCTCTTCTTGGCGATCAAGTGAGGCAATATTAACCAAAGTAGCAATTGCTTCTTCTGCTGTTGGTGGCTTACCAATGACATGTAACCCACAAGGAAGCAGTCTTGATTCAATCTCCATCAATCTACGATAAACCGAACCTACTAGATTGTCTCTTTGCTCATTAGTAAGAGCTGAGGCATCGTTATCGTCGGGTAGTTGAATATCTTGATCTAGATTGACCTGACGACTTTTTTCAATGATGGCATTGACAATGGAGCTGCCGCGTCCACTGTCTTTAAGGCTCTGATAAGAACCAATGAGTTCGCTGAGTTCCTTCAATCCTTTATAAAGCCCAGCATTTTCAGCAGGTGGAGTTAGATAAGAGATAGTCTCAGCATAGCCACGTCTTTTGGCAATGGTCGCTTCTGATGGGTTATTGGCAGCATAGTAATACAAATTGGGGATCATGCCAATCAAATTATCAGGATAGCAGGCACCTGACATTCCCATCTGTTTACCAGGCATGAATTCTAAAGAGCCATGAGTGCCAAAGTGCAAGACAGCATCAGCCTTCCAAATAGAATTGAGATAAGTATAATAAGCGGCAAAACCATGATGAGGACTAGCTGAGCGAGAGAACAAGAGTAACATAGGATCTCCCTCATAGCCAAAAGTTGGCTGAACCCCAATAAAGACATTGCCAAAGTGCTTACCAAAAATCAAAAGGTTCTGCCCATCACTATTGAGATTGCCTGGAGGCGTGCCCCAATTTTCCTCTAACCTTTCATAGTAAGGAGTAAGCTCCTCATATTCAGGTACTGACATACGATAGGCTACGTTCAGCTCTGGACTTTGATATTGGGCTTGGGCATCATGGATCACCAATTCCATTAATTCTTTAGCTGATTCAGGCATTCCTTCGACACTGTAGCCATTATTGCTGAGCCCTTTCATCACTTCGTAGATCGAACCGAAGACATCTAGATAGGCGGCAGTTCCTACATTTCCCTTATCAGGGGGAAAGCTAAAGACTGTGATGGCAACTTTTTTCTCTAGTTTTGGTTTTTTACGTAGATTAGCCCATTTCATTGCCCTTTGAGCTATGGCTTCAACTCTATCTTGCAGAGCAATAGCTTTACCTGTAGCGCCATCTCGACCAGAAACTATAATTGGCTCAATAGCTCCATCAAGCTCTGGTATAGCAATCTGGAGAGCAACTTGGATTGGATGCAGTCCTAGATCACTTTCTTCCCATTCTTCAGTAGTTTGGAAGACCAATGGCAGGGTGCACATGTAAGGGCAATTGAGCTTTTTGAGAGTTTGGATCGCCCTTGGGTGATCCTGCCTAGCAGGGCCACCTACTAGAGCAAAGCCAGTTAGAGATACAATCGTATCCACTATGGCTTTTTCTTTTGCTTGGTCGTAGAAAAATACTTCCACCGGTTTACTAAAGTCCAATCCCCCTGCAAAAATTGGGATTACTCTAGCGCCCATAGCTTCAAATTCTTGGATCATTGCCACATAATGGGCATCATCCCCGGTCACTAAATGGGTTCTCTGGAGAATCACACCAATACAAGGAGCCAGGGGATCTTTGAGATCTTCATCGATGTCAGAGCGGTTATCATACCAGTTGAAATACTCATTTACATCCTCAAACATTTTAATAGAGAGAGGATGCCAGATTCCCATATCTGGAAAGACTACAGGATCTTGATAATCTATACTGTTTTTGTTGCCTGGTTCTTTCAAGACATAGCGATCCGCCAACATCAACAGGAAATTTTCTAAATTCTCTGGAGAGCCGCCAAGCCAATATTGGAAGCTCAGCATGAAGTTGCGTGCATCTTGGGCCTTGTCAATTGGTAAGTATTTTAAAACCTGGGGAAGGGTACGCAGCAGTTTGAGCATGGCATCTTCAAAAGAAGATCCAGATTGCTCGCGGCGCTTGCGCATGAATTGGCCAATAGCACTTTTAGACTGTCCCAACTGGGCCATAGAGAAAGTCCCTAATTTATTGAGACGCATCACCTGTGGCATCGAGGGAAAGATCACCACCGCATCCATCTTGTCTCTATGCGGAGTTACAGCAGCAACTACTTTTTCAGCAAGATCCTCAATAAAGATCAAAGAAGCAATAAAGATATTTGCTTGAGCGACATCTGCTTGAAAATTCTTGTAATTTTCTCCATTGCGCAGCTCTTCAATTAGGTAACCACTGATCTCAATGGCTAAATTGGGGTTTTTGGCGTTGATAGTCTTAACTGCTGATGAAATAGCACTCTGGTATTGTGGCTCTAGTACGACATAGACCACCTTAAGTAGAGCTCTACCATCTAGACTCTCGGGTGCTATATGGCGAATGGTGGACTTGACGTTAGTGAACATTGAGTATTCTCTCCTTAATTTCTTATCTTATCAGGTCTATTTTGGAGTACTATCTGTAATCTATTAACAAAGTATATGTTACAACTTTTCTTTTGATAAACTTTAATAAATATACAAGAAGTTACGTTATGGTGTAGGGAATTTACATACTTAATTCATGATCTGGCCAGATATCACCAAAGACATTTCTCTAACCATAGGCAAAGAGTTTATATTGAGCAGTTCTCCTCAACCACTTTCTGGCGGCTGTATTAATCAAAGCTATCGTCTGCTTGGCTCAGATAGTAGTTATTTTGTCAAACTCAACCAAGCAAATCTTGTCTCTATGTTTAATAGTGAAGCTGCTGGTTTGCAAGAGATTGGCTCTAGCTCTACGATTAGAGTACCTCTTGTTGTGACTTCTGGCATCTCTGGTAGCTATAGCTACCTAGTATTGGAATGGCTAGATTTAACCAGAGGCACTTCGGGCAATTGGTACAAAATGGGTGAAAATTTAGCCAAACTTCATTTGATATCAGTTGGTAGCAATTTTGGCTGGCGTGAAAACAACACTATAGGCAGCACCCCCCAAATTAACAATCTCCAGAGTTGCTGGGCAGATTTTTTTGCCAATGAGCGAATTGGCTATCAACTCAAACTTGCTAGAGGAACATTTGGAGATGCGGGGAAAATCATCCAAGCTGTCAGAGTAATCTTAAGAGATCATCAACCCCAACCCTCTATCGTGCATGGAGATCTCTGGAGCGGCAATGCAGGATTTACTTATGAAGGTGAGCCTATAATATTCGACCCCGCGACATACTATGGGGATCGCGAGGTCGATATTGCTATGAGTGAGCTATTTGGAGGTTTCCCGGCAGATTTTTATCGAAGGTACAATATGATAGCTCCTCTCGATAGTGGGTATCAGCAACGCAAAAACCTCTACAATTTGTACCACTTGTTGAACCACTTTAACCTATTTGGCGGAAGTTACCAGTGGCAGGCTCAACAGATAATTCAACAGTTATTGAGAAATTCTTAACGAAAACGTTTTTTTCTACGAGCTACCGCTTTGCGTTTTCTTTTTTCAATTGGTGTTTCGAAGTGACGACGTCGTTTGATATCTGCAAAAATACCTGCTTTGGAAACTTGTCTTTTAAAACGACGTAGAGCAGATTCTATATTCTCATTTTGACCAACAACCACTTGGGTCATTCAATATTCTCCTCCTATATGAGTACAAAAAATTCAGACACATAATAACCAATATAGCATGAACAAGATTAGATCCAATCCTCATCTTCTACATCTTTTAGTTCGTTATTGTTAGAAGGAGGGGGTTGATAGGGTGGATTGAGCACACGAAAGTTGGCATCATAGACATCTCCCTCTTTACTATCTTTAGTAGGTGGCTTGGGATAGGTGCGAGTTGTTGTAGGTTGCTCAACTTGGGGAGTAGGCGAAGTAGGAGGAGCAGGCTTGGGTTTCACAGCTTGAGGAGCAGGGGTGCGACGAGGGGGCTTTTCTATTTCCCAATCATCTTCTTCTAGTTTTTGTTCCCATTCAGTATCTCTATAGAGTCGAGTATCTGTTTGCTTAGTAGGAGTTTGGATGCGCTGTTTTTTGTTTCTATTGTGCCAAAAAGCGCTACCTCTTCCCAATACTTGAACGACAATGCCAGTGATTATCCCCAAGATAACAAATGCTACTACCCAACTTCCTAGAGAAAGCTGAAGAGGCGCCAAAGTTCCAAAAAAGAATAGGGCGACTACTTGAGTGTTCTGTAGCCAAAAAATGGTCAAAGCAGCAATAAAGAGAAGTAGAAGTAGGATTCTCATTGTTATAGTATGGAGATTTTTAGCCCTCCCAACGCTTTAATGGTACACAATCAATGCCCAATTGGTCTAAAGCTCTTGCTATAACGAAATCCACTAGATCCTCAATAGTTTTGGGTTGATGGTACCAAGCTGGAATAGCTGGCACAATTCTAGCACCTGCTTGAGCTAATCTGGTTAGGTTTTGCAAATGGATTAAGCTCAAAGGGGTTTCTCTGGGCACAACAATTAGGGATTTACCCTCTTTGAGCTGAACATCGGCAGCTCTCTCTAACAAATCTGAGCTTAGCCCATTGGCAATCTTGGCAACAGTGCTCATGCTGCAAGGAAGAACAATCATTCCCAATGTCCGATAAGAGCCGCTAGCAATAGTAGCGCCGATATTTCCCCAGCGATGGCAACGCAATAGCCCGCTATCAGTTACTGCTGCTTGCTGACGCCAAAAATGCTCCTGTTGCTCAGGTTCACTAGGAAGAGTGAGTTGATTTTCAGATCTCCAAACTTCAGCGCTAGCTCTAGTTGCGACTAAATCAACTGTATAATCAGCTTCTAAAAGAAACTTGAGAGTCCTAACTGCATAGATCATGCCGGATGCTCCGCTGACTCCCAGAATCAAAGGAAGTGACATAGATGTTAAATTATTCCCTCAAATTCAAGTTCTTCAATCATCTGGAGTCCTCTGGCATCTCCTAGGCGCAAAATAGCAGCTTTGGCATCTTCTTTGACACCGAGATCTTCATCCTCTACCAAGGCTTCAATTAGAGCATCTACTGCAGTGGCATAGACAACATTAAAAGGTAATTCACGGCAGAGCTGGCCAAGCGTCCAAACACAGTTACTTCTTACTACTGCCATAGGATCTCTTCTGAGCCCTTCAATTAAAGTAGGCAGAGAAGCAATCACATCTTCATAGCTCAATTTGGCAATTTGGGCGATTCCACTTGCGGCCCAAAGCCTAACAGCAGGAATATCTTGCCTTAAAGCCTTGAGTAATGGCTGTAAGCTCCTGCGATCGTTACTATTGCCCAGAGCCCAAACAGCTCCTTTTCTAACATAACCACTCCAGTCATTAGTCAATGTTGCGATCAAGGCAGTTACGGTCTGAGTGTTGCTGTTATGACCCAAGGCATAGATAGCGCTCACGCGCTCTAAAGTACAGGTATGACCTAACATTTCCAACAGGTAAGGAATGGCTCTATTATCTTCTATTTCACAAAAAGCTCTAGCTGCCAAGATACGCTGCTCTACATTGCTACTGCCAAGCAGATGCAACATTTCTTCTGGATCAACGGAACTTTGATCTAGAGAAATGTCCTCAAGCGTATTAGCTATGTTCTCGCTCAGGTTGCTTTGGTCATACATATTGAGTAATTATGTCATCTTTTTGCTCTTTGTAAGAGAGATTTATACTTATAATTTGGAGTTCATCGCTTCTATTTTATAAGATTGTTTACCCAATTAGAGACTTTACATACTTAAATATGTCTAGTTTTTGAGAAATAACTCCTTGATTTTTGCTCAATATTGCGAGAGCATAAATCTTAACAAATAGGTTGAATCTATGGAGATCAAGTTATGAACAAAAAGCCCTATTAGATATCATAAATTCTTAACCATTTGGATGGTATCTACTTCCATTAGTTTTTGCTTTAGCCAGATTGTGAATAAATCAGAGAGAATTTTATTTTCCAAGCCATCATCTAATATGGGCTGGATGATTTCTTCTACCATTATTAAATGTGCGCCATGTGAAGTAACAATCGGTTTGAGCAACTGAGGCGGACTTGCTGCAAATATAGCCGAAGCAAATTCTGGCTTTAATTGCTGACGATTAAAATTTCCTCTATAACCACCAGAGCGGCGCATCTGCTGGTCTTGACAATATTCTCTTGCAGCTCTGGCAAATTCTATCTCACTCTCGCTGATGGCATAGAAGATTTCCATTGCCAAGTCAGGATCATCAAATACTATTTCATAGATTATAGCGCTGTGATAGTTGAGCTGATTGGCAATAAAAAATTGCTTGATTTGGTCAGAGAATAGTTTCTGTGCAAGTTTTTTAGCCACAAGAGTTTTACGCGCTATATACTCCAAATCATCAAGTACTAGCCCCTGTCTCTCTAGCCAAATCCAGGTTTGTTCTGGTTTATATAATTGGTTGGCCAATCGAATCTTATCTGCTTCTTGTTGTATTTCTTCAGATTCAATCTCAATTGCCATTTCTGTAGCGACCTGGGCTATTATTTTTTCGCTCACTACGGACTCAACTATAGAGTGTATTTGTCCAGACAACTTAATTTGATATAAAACATCCTGAGGAGAAAGTGAGAAATCATTCAATGTCATATATGTCTGTAAAAGCTATAAATTCACCTAATTCTAACAGAATTTATCTAAATCGATGAAATATATATTCGCATAATTCTCTGTCATTTGATTCGTTTGATTAATGTATATTGTTCAAACAAAAAATCAAACAATAGCTACAAAATAATATCAAATTTTAGATGTAAAATGGTCAAAAAATTAGGGTACTATCTAGGAATATTTCTCTCATTATCAATCATCTCACCAGTTAAAGCCTCAGTATTTTCTCTCGCCATTGGCTCACTAGAACTTGGACATTTCAACCAAGACTTTCAAACTTATACCAATTCTCAATCTGCTTTAGCTTTTGTGGCAACAGAAAATGGTCCCTTGGTTTCAATGAGTGATCCTCAATATGTCTCTGGTATTCCCTTTGATTTATCTCCTGATATTCCTCTTGTGCCAGTAGTTGAAAATCCAATTCCTGGTGGTAAATCGCTCCTTTCTCAAATTTCTCTTCCAGAACTTAGTAGCACAGTTCAAAGTAGTAGCTCTACAACTTGGGATAATTTATCCTACTCTGTAAACCTTAGCTCAGCAACTGCTCTAGCTACTCAAGATCTTCCGATAGCTGTAAGTGGGATTGGTCAATCGGGATTTAATAGCAGTTTTTTTCTCAAGCAAGGAGAGGATCTCTCTTTCGATTTTCAATTTAATCTGAATACCAAGACAGATATCACCCAAGCTAGTACAGACATGAGTGACTCAACTCAAGAAGATACCTTGTTCTTCTACGCTCTACCAAGCGACTTTCTCCCAGATAATAATTACATCTCGATCAATTATTTTCCTAATCTCTCTGTTACTACCAGCTCGCCAAGTATTCAAGCTGGTCTTCTAGATCTTCTCAGCTACAGTACTCCCTTGCAACAAAATCAGATTAGCCTTTCGGCAGACGGGATATCTCAATATATCCAGATGCAAGAGCCTGCCAATTTGAAAGGAAAATTTATGTACTATGCCACTCAAGATACAATTTTTACACTAGTGGCCTATACATCAAGTCAAGCCAATGCTCAAAGTGGAATTTATAACGAAGTTCCTGAACCTTCAATATTTTATGGAACAGTGATTGTGGTTATATTTCTGCTGCTATCTTGAGAGTCAATGTATTTAGGATCACAACATATTGGGAATAAATCGTTTATGATGTAATTTCTAAATCATCTAGATATGGCGTATATAATCTATACAAGACGCTATATCTGTGGTTTAAACTAGATATTACAAGGAATCCGACCTCTCAAACACTTATGCAGCCAATTCTGTCGAAGACGATTTTGAATCAGTCCGAAAATTTAATTTCCAGGAATAATCTACTATCTGTGAAAAATTCTGAAATACAAGTAATCAGGAGAAACGGTAGCTGGACAGAGCTAGATATTTCCAGAATAAGATACGTTGTTGAATGGGCTACTGCGGGACTAGAGGCCAATCATCTGGCTCTTGAAGCTGGTTTGACCACTCGGCTAAGACATGGAATCACTACCAGAGAAATTCAAGAAAATCTGATCAACTGCGCTCTACAGATGTGCAGCTTAGAAGAACCAGATTGGCGCTATGTTGCAGGTCGATTACATATCTGGAGTCTTTGGAAGGATATAGAAGTCAGTAGAGGCTACGCCTATGGAAATTATCCCCTTACAGTAAAAAGCTTGGTTGAATCAGAGCAATATGACAGCAGAATTGCGGTTTATACTGATGCCGAATTGACCGAAGCTGGTAGTTGGATTGATCCCAATTGGGATAAAGATTATGACTATGCTGGGGCAGTACTTCTCACCCGTCGCTATCTTCTCAAGGATGAACTACCCCAAGAATCTTTTCTAACCTGCGCTCTTTTGCTAGCTGCTGTAGAAACGCCAGAAAAAAGACTAGAAGTGGCCAAAAGTTTCTATCGCTCTATTGCCAGTCGCAAGATTTCCCTGGCTACTCCAATTTTGGCTAATTTAAGAGTGCCAAATGGCTCTTTGACTAGCTGTTTTATTTTGGGAGTTGACGATAACTTAGAGAGTATTTTCAACGAGATTACTAATACAGCGCGCATTTCCAAAAATGGAGGTGGAGTTGGCATCAATGTTAGTAGGATTAGAGCCACCGGAAGCTGGGTGATGGGTAAATCCAATTCTTCTGGCGGGATTATTCCTTGGATTAAGCTACTTAATGATACGGCAATTGCTGTTAATCAAGGTGGACGTCGCGCTGGGGCCGTAACGGTCAGTGTGGATATTTGGCATTTAGATGTTCCAGAATTTTTGGAAATGCAGACTGAAAATGGAGATCAAAGACGCAAAGCTTATGATATCTTCCCCCAACTGGTACTGCCAGATGAGTTCATGCGCCGAGTCATAGCCAAACAGGAATGGACCTTAGTAGATCCCTATGAAGTGAGCAATAATTTGGGTATTGAATTGGCCGAGCTCTGGGGTGAAAAGTTTGAACAGGCTTATCAATTAATAGAATCCCAATTAGATCAAAAAATCACTCTTTATAAAAAGATCAATGCCAGAGATCTATTTAAAACAATCATGCGCTCACAGTTGGAAACAGGGATGCCCTATCTGGCTTTTAAAGATACAATCAACAGGGCTAATCCCAATCAACACCGCGGCTACATCCCTTCGGTCAATCTTTGTACTGAGAGCTTTAGCAATGTCAGCCCCGGCCAAGAGGCCCATTGCTGTAACCTGGTAAGCCTCAACCTAGCTAATGTTTTGGATGAAGAAATAGCTGATATTTCGGCAATAGCTGTCAGGATTCTAGATAATACTATAGATATCACTCACCCTCCCTTTGAAGCAGCTAAAGAACATAATAACCAATATCGTACTATTGGTGTAGGGGCTATGGGATTAGCTGACTGGCTAGCAAAAAGGAGATTGAGCTACGATAGCCTTGAGCAAATTAGTAATCTTTTTGAAGAGATCGCCTATTGGTGTACTCATACATCCAAGGAGTTAGCTAAAGAAAGAGGAGCCTATCAGTCTTTTGCTGGTTCTACCTGGAGTCAAGGATTATTAATCAATGCCAAACCAGTTCAATGGTTCAAAGAGCATGCTCAAAACCCTCAGCGCTGGGTGGAATTGAGCCAACAGATCCAACAATATGGAATTAGAAATTCTCATATTACAGCGATAGCGCCCAATACATCTTCTTCTTTGGTTCAAGGCTGTACTGCGAGCGTTCTGCCTGTCTATAGTCGCTTTTTCTATGATAAATGGGCAAAAGGTACTGTGCCTATTGCACCTCCTTTCATTAGCGATTGTTTCTGGTACTATCCAGAAAATAAAAACCTAGATCAAAAGAAAGTAGTCAAAACCGTAGCCACCATACAGCAATGGATAGATACGGGTATTTCTATGGAGCTACTATTTAACCTTAACCAGGGAGTCTATCAAAATAGCGCCATCAACGCTAAAGATATTTTTGATACTCTACTTTTGGCTTGGCAAGAAGGTTGCAAAGCTATCTATTATGTCAGAACTGTTCAAAAAGATGACTTCAAAGATGAACAAGAATCCTGCAGTGCCTGCGCTAACTAATTTTATAGAAGGAAGATACTATGCTCAAAGAAAAAATGTATGTCAATCCCATTTTTAATCCCAATGGGGATGATAGCCTGGAAAATCGCTCAATTTGGTACGGTAACACTACTAATTTGATGCAGCTCAACGATGTACGCTATAACTGGGCTATCGGACTCTATCAACAGATGAGGGAGAATTTCTGGATTCCCCAAAGGCTGGATATCACTCAAGATGTCACTGACTATGTAAATTTAACCCAGGCAGAGCGCAGAGCCTATGAGGGAATTCTCTCTTATTTAACTTTTCTAGATTCTCTGCAAACCTGTAATATTCCGCATATCAAAAGTAGTATCACCGCTCCAGAAGTCAGTCTCTGTCTGGCTGAGCAGATTTCTCAAGAGGGAATGCACAATCAAAGCTACCAGTATATTATAGAGACGATAATTCCACCAGATCGTAGGGCTTATGTCTATGAATTTTGGCGCACTGATTCTATCTTGAAGCAGCGCTGCGAACATATCGCCAGGTTCTATCAAAACTATCTAGATGAACCAACTCAGGAGAATTACTTCATCTCTCTTCTGGCTGACTATATGCTCGAGGGGATCTATTTTTATAATGGTTTTATCTATTTCTACAATTTGGCTTCTCGTATGTTGATGCCCGGTTCGGCCGATATCTTCAAGATGATTAACCGCGATGAACTGAGCCATGTGCGACTTTACCAAAAACTAATCCCTGAGGCAATGAACTCTTTTGCCTTTTCCCAAGAGCAGATCTATGAAATGTTTGCTACAACAGTAGATTATGAGTGTCAATGGACTAATCATATTATCGGCAATGATATTTTAGGAGTGACCGAAGCCAGTACTGAGCAATATACTAAATATCTGGCTAATATGCGACTTAAAGCCATAGGACTTGAGGAGCTCTATAAGGATGAAAAATATTCTAAAAGCCCCTATAATCACCTAGAAAGATTTGGCGATACCAAAAAAGAAGGCAGCACAAAAGCGAATTTCTTTGAAGCTACTGTGACTAGCTACGTGATGTCTTCTGGAGTAAGCGGTTGGGATGAGATTTAGGTTATTAGTGAAATAGTGTCAAGTGTCAACTATCTTGATAGATTGACATTGGACACCTTCACGAAATAACTCAACAGATACTAAACTGTTCGAGGCAGAATCCCAAAGAATAAACCTAGCACAGTTGAGCATATCGACCATCCGAAGCGTTTTTACTTTGGAGAGAAGGAGAATATTTTGATTATGACAAGCCTCAAGATTATAATTAGGGATTATTTCAGAAAGATGATGAATGTTATGGTAGCCAATGTTTGCCGTAAACCATTTGAGAAATTTCGGTAACTCTAGATAACTAGTACCTTCAATAGCCCCAAGCAGGTAGTCCCAACCTTCAGTTTTATGAGCATAGGAACCCTCAAAAATATGCTGTACAAAAAAAATATATATGAAGATTACAGCAGAAAAAGCTAAAGTAATTGAATAAACACTTAAAAAGAAGCCTGCCCCAAGGAAATAGCTAAAAATAATACAGCCACTAACGACAGAAATATTGTTAAAAAGTAAATCCCAAAATTCAGCCTTCGTATGCCATTGTTTTGACTTATGAGCAGAGATAATTTTCAAAAAATCTGCGATTGAATCTTTCTTTAAGCAAGTTAAGAAATAACCCATAAAGTCATAGATTCCGAGAATGAGGGCAATTCTTGGCTTGAGCGCGAGATAGAAAAAACCCCCAGGAAAAGCCATTAATGGATTTCGTAGTAATTTGTAAAATCTTTGGTCGCGAGAATTAAGCTTGGCAAATTCCTCAGTAGAGAGAAAATCTGCAACACCTCTATAGCGCTCCCAATCACCATTAGTTTTATGATGAAAAGCATGATCTCTTGACCATGAATATTGGGGTATAGCGTTGATAAATCCTAGAACAAACCCTACAATCCGATTAACTTTTTTGGAACTAAAGAGTGAATAGTGTCCGCAATCATGCATCAAAGCAAAGCAACGCAAGGAAAAAAGTGTCATCAAAACAAGGATAGGCGGAAGAAACCAAAAAGAAGCTACTTTAAAAGCTAAGAACCATAACAGAAAATAAGGAATAACTGTATTAAGGACTTGATAAGTTGCTATCAGGTCATTACTCTTCATGTACGGAGACAAAATAAAATCGGACTTTTTAATCGTCATTTAACACCTTACATACCTAAGTTTTGATAGATATGCTCTAGATTAGATTATATTATTTGCAAAAATAACAAATCGAAAAATTATATTTGTTACACTTATTGGGATTATAAATACCTGGAGAATATCAAAAATTTTACCTATATATGCCGCACCGACATCAACTTAATCGCTAGAGCTCAAAATGGACCTTACCACAATTGTAACTTGATTTTGTTGATTTAGTATAAATCTTAACTATAAGTTCTACAGACAGGACAAAAAGCTAGAAAAGAGTTTGATAGAAAGTTACCACTTACCCATTTCAAAAATAGACGACAAATTATTTTAAGTGTATTTATAGTCAATCTAGTTCTGGTAAGTTTGACTCAATCTGAGCTTTAATTCTTCCTTGATACGATTCATAATTGAAGTTTCATCAAGATTGCTCAGTATGTTTTCTGCTACAGCTTTAGGTCCGTTGGGACCCCAGCAGGCACCATTGGCCAGATAAGTCTTAGTGATCTGCCCGATTGCATAACAACAAAACCCAGCTACCCCAGCTTGAGTCAAAGCAACTCCTAGATAGGGAGCTAGCGCCGCTCCACCAGTTAAGGGAGCGGAAATGCCCAAAAGACCCTTGAGCGAAGCTAGCCCAATTGAGGCTAAAAAATCGCTAGCGGTGATTGAGCCCATACTCAATCCTATTGTCCTTAAAAGAGCAATAGCACCGGTTTGGGTCATTTCAATACCATAGAGGCGAGATAGAGAAAGAATCATCGCTACATCTATTACTGCGCCAGTTAATAGGTCTAAAGCGGTAACTGGGTTAAGACCGACACTGATAGCCTTAGTCAATACCGATTTTTGGATCAGCTCTTCGGCTGCTTGGTTGCGAATATTCATTTTACGTTTGACGATCTGCTCATTGATATTGTCAGCGCAAAAGAGACTATTTAAAGCAATCAGAGATTTGCCTTCTCTTTGTAGTATTTCTAAAATTTTTAACTTTAAAGGTTCTATCTCAGGCTTTCCTCGAGTTTTGGTCATTTCAACTTTGCCATCAGGCGAGCGCTTTACTTGGGTGATCAAGGGGGAGGCTGATACCATGACTATATCCTCAGGCCAGAGTAATTCTTTTACTCTCTCATCGCGGATCTTTTCATAGATAGATTGACGATCGGCTTCGGGATATTGATCTATTTTGTTGAAGACTAAAATAATAGGTTTGCCTACTTGGCGCAGAGCAGAAAGGGCATTGTACTCCAGCTTACTGAGATCTCCTGCCACAATAAAGAGAATCAAATCAGCTTGCTTTGCTATTTGCCTTGCTATTTGCTCTCTATTTTCTCCATCGACCTCATCTAGTCCAGGAGTATCTAAAAGTTCTACTTGGGTTTGAGATAAACCGCCAACAATATAATGATCCAGATGCCAGTTTTGAGCTTCCATCTTGGTGGTTACCCCATGTAGAGGTCCAGATTGGAACAGATCATTTTCCAAAAGGGCATTGAGCACTGAGGATTTACCCCTACCAACTAGACCAAAGGCAACTATCTGGAGCCTGGAGTTCTCCATTTTTTCTAGCATCAAAGAGAGATGCTCAATCTCTTGCTCGAGTCCTTGTTGTTCTTCGGCTGAGAGATCTAATTGGTTTACCAGATTCTGCAGAGATTGTTGAGCTTGCTGATAATTTATAGCGCTCTGAATTTCTGTAAAGCTTTCAAGGGTATCTTCAATAGACTGGATATCCCAGCTCAGACTAGACATTTTTGACAATTCCCGAATTTAGACCTTGGTTGCTCGATTGCTTTGCTGGCCTCTGGCGACTTCTCTTTCTCTTTTACCACGCCAAATTAAGCGTAGGGGGGTTCCAGTAAAACCTAACTGGCTGCGAAATTGCCCTTCCATATAACGCTTGTAGTTATCAGTAAAGCGCTCTGGATCATTGACAAATAGAGTGATAGTTGGAGGTTGGCTTCTGATTTGGGTTCCATAGTAAATCTTGCCCTGCTTACCTTGCCTAGTGGTAGGGGGAGTATGCCAACTGAGCGATTCTTCAATCACTTGATTGATCACCGATGTGCTCACCCGGCGTTGATGAGCTTGCGCGGCTGTATCGATGTGATCTAAAATCTTTTCTACTCTTTGGCCGGTCATGGCGCTGATAAAGATCATCTCTGCCCAATCCATATAGTAGAGACGACCGCGAATTGCTCTTTCAAACTCATAAATAGTACGATGATCTTTTTCTACAGCATCCCACTTGTTGACAACCAAAACTACTGCCTTTCCTTCTTCGGTTATCCTGCCTGCTAGTTTGAGGTCCTGCTCTGTGATTCCATCAAGAGCATCAATGATCAACAGAACTACATCGGCTCTTTTGATTGCTTTAAAAGAGCGGTTAATACTAAAAAACTCAGCGCCATACTCTACGTTTTTCTTGCGCCTGATACCTGCAGTGTCAATTAAACGGTAGGTTACGCCATTGCGCTCAACAAGCATATCTATCGTATCGCGAGTAGTACCAGAAACTGGGCTGACTATAGCTCTTTTCTCACCAGTAAGGGCATTGAGCAAACTAGATTTGCCTACATTGGGCCGGCCAATGATTGCTACTTTGATTTCAGCAGATTCTTCATCAGATTCTTTTGTTGGTAAATATTCCACAACGGCATCTAACAATTCTCCAGTGCCATTGCCATGGATAGCAGAGATAGCGAAAGGATCTCCTAGCCCTAAATCCCAGAATTCGTTAGCTTGAGCTAAGCCCTGTTGATTGGATTCACATTTATTAACAGCCAAGAGAATTGGCACTTTTTGCTGACGTAGCCATTTGGCTATCTCATAGTCGCCTGAAGTTGGCCCAGATTGTCCATCAACTATAAAGATCGTTACAGCTGCCTCTTCTATGGCAATAGTGGCCTGCTCTCGGATCATGGGCAAAAATTCAGTATCCTCATCAAAGACCAGCCCGCCCGTATCAACCACTTGAAAATCGCGATCACACCAATAGGATTTCCTATAGATGCGATCTCTGGTGATACCTGGCTCGTCAAATACTATTGCTTCTTGAGTCCCGGCGAGACGATTAACTAAAGTCGATTTGCCCACATTGGGACGACCTACTACAGCAACGATGGGAAGAGACATAATTTTTTATTTCTCCTAAAGAAATATTATAACAAATCAGCAATTTCTCGCCCAAAATTGTATTAATATATGCTATTTAAAACGGAGAGGAGAGGATTCGAACCTCCGGAGGCTTGCACCTCTTCCGATTTCAAGTCGGACGCAATAGACCACTCTACCACCTCTCCAGTGACTTCAGATTAACATTTTATCCCATGATGGGCGTTTTCGCTAAGAGGATTTCACTGCTAATTATCTCAAAATTCTCATTAAGCCATACCAAGGAAATCTCTCTAACCCTACCTTGAAAGTAACTAACTAGGGTGAAGTTGCGCAAAATTGAGCCTTTTCTTTCAATGATCCGAGGGACAGAGGCCGCATTGAGGTAAATAATACCCTGAGCATCGGTTACTACTTTTTGGCGAGTGTATTCATTAGTATATCTAAGTCCATGGTGCATATGTCCAAAAACCACTAATGGGACTTTCTTTTCTTGGCAAATTATTTTAATAGATTCGCTCAAGTCAGGATCTCCATGATCACCGCCTCCATGCCCCCAATCTCTCCCACAAATAGAGTAAGGATGATCTCCTAGTCCATAAGGTCCATTATGGGCCAGAAAAATAACATTTTCACAACTTGTCTTTCTAGCTGCTGAGACAATTTTTTCAGTAGACTGTTGAAAATCATGAACTTGGTAAAGATCTCGAAAAAAATCAGCATTTTTCCATTCCGTTCCACCCCAAGAAAAAGGCCGGCTTCCTACTACAGCAAGATCCATTGAGCTAAATTCTAAACTGCTGTAGCCAATATGGCTTTCTCCTAATAGTTCAAGCTGTTTGTTAAACCAATGGTCACAATTTGGATCATAAGGGCGGTTTTTTCTCCCCCAATCAGAGGCAGTATACCAGGCGTCATGGTTGCCAAGTACTACTGCTTTATTGAGGGGCAATTTACTAACTTTTCGGACAATTTCTACCGACTCATTGCCAAAATCTCCAACAAAGAGCGCCAAATCTACATCTAAAGCAATTAGGGCATCTTCATCCTGCTGTTGCCACTGCTCATGAACATCCCCAACGACTGCTATGGTGAAGGTTTCTTCCTTCATTTGACTCCATCAGTTAGCTCAAGATCCCTAAAGAGTGCTGTACTCAAGTAGCGCTCGCCAAAAGATGGTTGAATCATCACAATCACCTTGCCGGCGTTTTCTGGGCGTTTAGCTACTTTTAAAGCTGCATAGAGAGCTGCTCCAGCAGATATACCAGAGAGTATTCCTTCTTCGCGGGCCAGACGACGGCTATAGTTTATCGACTGGTCATCACTAACGGTAATCACCTCGTCAATTAAATCTCTGCGCAATACATCAGGCACAAAACCTGCACCGATGCCTTGAATTTTGTGAGGGCCTGGTTTACCACCAGAGAGGACTGGACTGTTTTGCGGCTCTACAGCAACTACTTGAAAACTGGGTTTGCGCTGCTTGATCACCTCTGCTACCCCAGTAATAGTTCCACCTGTACCAACTCCAGCAATTAAGATATCAACAGAGCCTTCTGTATCTTGCCAGATTTCTTCTGCGGTGCTTTCGCGGTGAATTTTTGGGTTGGCTGGATTTTTAAATTGTTGCAGCATATAGGAATTGGGCAACTCTTTAGAGATTTCCTCTGCCTTGCGGATTGCCCCACTCATTCCTTCTGCCCCAGGAGTTAAACATAATTCTGCCCCATATGCTCTCAAAAGAGCCCTTCTTTCAGTACTCATAGTATCGGGCATGGTAAGAATCAAGCGATAGCCTTTAGCTGCTGCTACCATAGCTAGCGCTATACCAGTATTACCAGAAGTAGGTTCTACAAGAATAGTATGGCCTGGTTTGATTAGTCCCTGTTGTTCAGCTACTTCCACCATGCTAAAACCAATACGATCTTTAACCGAAGAAGATGGATTCATACTTTCTAGCTTAACTAATATCGTAGCTAAAGCACCTTCTGAAGAAGGAATACGATTAAGTTGAACTAAAGGTGTTCTTCCTATGGTTTCTGTAATATTTTGAGCAATACGCATGGATCTAATTTCTATAATTTCTATAAGTTGATTTCATAATTTTAACCGCTCAAGCAGATGAGCAAAATCAAAATATTGAGCCATCAGCTCTTGAATACAGTTTATTTTAATGTCTTCTTGAATGCGGGCTCTACCAAAACTATTTTCAATAATTTCGATCGTGGTCAAGGTATCGAGATTAACTGCCAATACTGGTACTTCTAAATCTTCAGCGCGGCTTAAGAGAATAGGATCTGGCGGGGTAGTTCCAGTTAAAATCAGACAACTGGTAGAGGTTTCTAAGGCGGCAAAATGTAAATCTGTGCGATCACTGCCAGTAACTACAGCTTTATTTCTGTATTTTCTGAAATATTCTAAGGCGGCATTGACATTCATTGCACCTATCATCAAGCTTTCTACCATTAGATCTAGGCGATCTGAGCGGCAAAGTATACGAGCTCTGAGCTGCTTGGCGATCTCCCTGACACTGATACTCGCTAGGAGAGAATTTTGAGGCAATATTCCTAATACAGGTATGCCCTGAGCAATTAGGTAAGGTTTGAGCTGAGTCTGGATCATATCAACCTGCTCAGGTAAGACACCATTTATGACAATACCTATCAAGCGATTGCCTAATTCTTTTTTGGCTTTGAGTATACTATCAACTGGAGGATAGCCCTTGGTCTTGACAACCAAAACAACGGGGCAGTCAATCTTCTCAGCCATTTCTGATAAGGACAGACCAAATAAGGCTCCTTCATCAAGAGTGCCAGCTCCTTCGATTAAAACTAAATCTCCTTGAATTGATTTAATTTGAGATATTATATTGGACAAATAGTCATTAGTATCTTGATTTTCTATTTTTTGACTAATTTTGTCCCAATCCATGTGAATCAATGGTGGCACTATGCGATCTTGAGGAAGAGAGAGAATTTTCTCTATAAGTTTGGTATCTACATCTTCTTCTTCATCAAAACTGGAACTAATCGGCTTGATATAAGAAACATCGATATTTCTCGATTTTAGTTGATGTATTATCCCTAAAATTACCCCAGTTTTCCCGCCAAAGGGCTCCAATGAACCAATTATTAAATACTTGGCAGTTTGTACCAATTTTCTTTCCTCATTCTTCAAATTTTAATAGTTTACGATAAAATTTTTGGGGGAAATCTACTATTTCCATATCCTTAGAGATCTTCATTACATCGATTAGATAATCCACAAACTCTGAGTTCATCAAGGTGGCTTCATAACTAAAGTCTGCCTGTCCTTCAAATTGAATACGGCAGCGTGTCAGCTCAGAGGGTAATTTAGAGACATACCACGTAATTACATAAGGTACATCCTCCCCTCCTTCGATATACCTTTTGCCTTCTAAATTACCCCTTTGATAAAGGCTTAAGGCATATGGCAAAAAAACCTGTCTATCTTTTTGATAATAGGGCGTATAGACTATCACATCCTCTTTTATTGCCGGCTCTAGATTACCGAAGAGTGACATATCTGGATTATCCTGATTTCTTTTCTAACCTATATCATATTCTAAATTCAGTCCGTCTTAGACAAC
>CAISPN010000037.1 GCA_903887375.1 uncultured cyanobacterium | reverse complement strand
TGGAGAGCTGCTCTTAAATTACTGGGGTTACAGTACTGTAGGATTTTTTGCACCTAAGGCTGGGTTTGCGGCTACAGGTAAATTGGGTATGCAAGGGGATGAACTTAAAGCCCTTGTTAAAGAACTACATAAAAACGGGATTGAAATAATTCTAGATGTGGTTTTTAACCATACTGCTGAAGGAAACGAAAACGGTCCCTATATATCTTATAGAGGGATCGATAATAAAACCTACTATATGCTCACCCCAGAAGGTTATTACTTTAACTTCAGTGGTACTGGCAATACTCTCAACTGTAACAATCCTGTTGTCAGGGGTATGGTTTTAGACTGTCTGAGGTATTGGGCTTCTGAATATCATATAGATGGTTTTCGTTTTGATTTAGCAGCCATTCTGGGAAGAGATCCCTTGGGATACCCACTATCCAATCCACCTCTATTAGAGAGTCTAGCCTTTGATCCAGTTCTAGCTAGATGTAAACTAATTGCCGAAGCATGGGATGCTGGTGGGCTCTATCAAGTAGGTTCATTTCCAGCCTATGGTCGCTGGGCAGAATGGAATGGAAAATACCGAGATACATTGCGTAAATTCCTCAAAGGTGATACTACAGTTGGCGAGCTAGCTCAGCGTTTGCAAGGCTCTCCAGATCTATATGCTCCTTCAGGTAGAGTCCCTGCTACTTCTATCAATTTTATTTCCTGTCATGATGGCTTTACTTTGATGGATATAGTTTCTTATAACTATAAACACAACGAAGCCAACGGAGAAAATAACAACGATGGAGGCAATGACAATGATAGTTGGAACTGTGGCTGGGAAGGTCCAACTGACAATCTAGATATCAATGCGCTAAGACATCGACAAATCAAAAATGCCCTAGCAATGTTGATGGTTAGCCAAGGGGTACCAATGATTTTAAGTGGTGATGAAATTGGACGTACCAAAAATGGTAACAACAATACCTATTGCCATGACAATCATTTAAATTGGCTAGATTGGTCTTTGTTAGAAAAAAATGCAGATCTTTTTAAATTTTTTAAAAACTGTATTGCTTTTCGCAAAGCTCATCCAGTCTTACGCAATCCTGACCATTTTCAAAATCGTGACTATGTAGGTAGTGGCTATCCCGATATTAGCTGGCATGGTACCAAGGCTTGGTATGCTGATTGGTCTACTAACCATACTATTGCTTTTCTACTCTGTGGAAAACATGCCAAACAAGGTCTAGTAGAGGATAACTATATCTATGTAGCAATGAATATGCATTGGGAAACCCAATGGTTTGAAATTCCTGGACTTCCATCAGAAAGACAATGGAAGATCTTTGCTAATACTGGTGCCAACTCACCAGAAGATAGCTGGGAACCCGGAACTGAGCCACTTTTAGAGAATCAAAATGGTTTACTTTTAAGAGATCGCTCAGTAGTAATTTTAGTTGGTTAATCAACATTAAAACAATAGGAAGGATAATTATGGCTTTCAACTGCGAACTTAAAACAATTAATGCTATTGCAACAATTAGTGTTTCTGGTGAATTAGATAGAAAGGCAGCTCCTGATTTTCAAGCAAAGGTAGAAGAAGCTTCCAAGCAAGATATCACTGCTCTTGTTATTGATATGAATGAGCTAGAATATATGGCAAGTGCGGGATTACGAGTACTGATTTTTGCTAAACAGCATATGCCAAATGTAACTGTTTATGTTGTTGGAGCTCAAGAATTGGTGGCTGATACAATAGAAAAAACTGGTTTTAATGAAAGTATAGTAATGCTTTCAAAATATGATGCAGCCATCATCGAAAAGAATTAATTTTTCACAAAATTAAACAAATAATTTTGCAAGAATAAGAATAGATTTAAAATCTGTAGTCTTATTCTTGCAAAGCTCAAAATAAGCTAAACAAATGAAATCATTAAGCGTTCCTGGAGTTCTAGATTCACTAGATTTAATAGCCGAATATGTTATGGAAGCTGCAGCAGAAGCTGGATTAGATAAAAAAGCTACCTATAGACTAAGATTGGCTGTTGATGAAATTGCTACAAATATTGTTACATATGGCTATCAAGAGGGAGATTGTCAAGGAGATATAGATCTTCAAAGTGAGTTAGATGAAAAATTTCTAACTATCCATTTAGAAGATACTGCAAGAGAATTTAATCCTGCCGTCAAAATCCCTGAAGAATTAGAAAGAGTAAACCAACCAATAAATGAAAGGATAATTGGTGGATTGGGAATTTTCTTGGTTCTTGATGGGGTTGATGATTTTATTTACGAACGTGTGGGAAATAAAAATAGAAATACTTTCAAAAGTAAAATTCCAGAATCTAAATTATAAGTAATAATATGTCTACTTCTCAAGATAAGCATTTAAATGGCCAAGATTCAGATTTTGAGTTTTTGTTTACCCGTTCAATTGAATTTCGCCAAGAGACAATTTATTTTATAGTTGTTGATCGTTTTGAAGATGGCAATCAACAAGATAGTTCTAGAGATAACCCAGAACTATATGATCCCACAAAACAAAAATGGGGTCGATATTGGGGTGGTGATTTACAAGGTATTATCAATCGCCTTGATTATCTCAAGGGTATGGGCATTACTGCAATATGGGTATCGCCACTGTTTCAGCAGGTGGAAAAAATGCAGTTTGAAAGCGCAGCTATGCATGGATACTGGACCAAAGATTTTAAAAGAATTAATACTCGCTTTTTAGATATAGATGAAAGTAACTCTCTACATACCTCAACTACTTTTGATAGGTTGATTACTGAAATGCATAGTAGAGGTATGAAGTTGATTTTGGATATAGTCTGTAATCATAGTAGTCCGGATGTCGGTGGAGAGAAGGGTAAACTCTTTGATGATGGAGTTTTGATTGCCGATTACTACAATGATACTAATAATTGGTACTATCATAATCCAGAAATTACTGACTGGGAAGATGAATGGCAATTATTATATGGAGAGATGGCAGGGCTTGCTACCTTTAATGAAACCAATATTGACTACCGTAATTACATTAAATCGGCAATCAAACAGTGGTTAGATCTAGGAGTAGATGCTCTGAGAGTTGATACTCTTAAACATATGCCGCTCTGGTTCTGGCAGGAATTTTGTACTGATATTCAAACCCATAAACCATCAGTGTTTATCTTTGGGGAATATGGTTTTAGTAAGCCGACAGATGTCCGTTCAGTACATTATGCTAATTTTTCGGGTATGTCTATCCTTGATTTTGGATTATGTAGTGCTATCAGGGCTGCCTTGGCGCAAGGAGACGCTGGCGGATTTCATCTGATTCAAGATGTTTTAAATCTAGATTATTTATATAGTCGCGCTACTGAACTAATTACTTTCTTTGACAATCACGATATGTCGAGATTTCAAAGCTTAAATAGCGATCCTTTGCTTCTGCGGTTAGCTGTAATCTTGCTGATGACTTCTAGGGGTATTCCGTGCATTTATTATGGTACTGAACAGCTACTTCATAATGATACAAATGGAGGTAATGATCCTTATAACCGTCCCATGATGGAAAAATGGGATATTGAAGAACCAATTTATCGGGACTTAAAATTGTTCTCTAAGTTTCGGCGCATTAATCCCGCTGTTTCTCTAGGCAGTCAATTAGAAAAATATATTAGCGATGATATTTACTGTTATACCCGCAGATA
>CAISPN010000036.1 GCA_903887375.1 uncultured cyanobacterium | reverse complement strand
TTGCCAATTACCGGAGTAGCAAAGAACTGAGCTAGAAAATATATAGTAAATAATAGGCTAGCTTGAAAATCATTGAGCCCAAATTCTTTTCCATAGAGATAAATAGTAGGAATCAATATAGTGGTACTTAATGTGTTGATCAGAGAAATTAAAGCAACAATCCAAAAACTTTTATTCATTTTTTTCTAATAGAGCGCGTTTTACCAAAGATTCAATACAATTGAGAAGCGTTGGCTGTTGCCAATTGGCGATTAAATTAGAAGCAATAGCTACTCCTCCTGCTGCAACTCCTTCTTTGACATAGCCCTGCTCGTAAATACGCAAACTTGGGTATATAGAATCAGCAAAACTCAAATTTGTTGAGAGTAAAACTAGATTATCATCAATCAAGCTAGCTAATTTGACTGTATCTGCTGTAGGGTCTTGAGCTACCCAGCGCGTAGTGCCCACTACAATATTCTCTAGCTTAGTTAGTGGGTTATTGAGATTTTGGATCAATGCGTAAACTGCCAGCATTTGAGTACCACCAGCTAGCATCACCCCAACTTGGCTACTAGCAGCAATAGCCATCCCAGCAACTACGATTTGCATAGGATCTCCAACTGCAGCTATTAGCTCTAAGGCAGATAGAGCTTTTAATTGAGCTCTGGATAAACCTTGGTGGACTATTTGGATTTTTTGTTGATGATTGCATTGCCGGTGGCTGCTATTGACCAGTCCTGCTGCCTCAATACCCAGACCTAGTAAAACGGCAAGAGCCGTAGTAGTTCCTCCTACTACGCATTCTCCCAAAATCAAATAACTCTCAAGATTTAGGGCAGCAAGTTTACTGCCCCAGCTCAAACCAGCTTGATAGAGATGTTCAACTACTTCTAAAGGTAGAGCTTGGCCAGAAGTTAGACAATTGGCACTTATTCCTTGGAGATCTATATGTGGTATTGGTGGAGGAGTTGGTAAACCAGCATTAAATATAGTAAAAGGGATAGAGAGCTCCTCAATAACAGCTCGGCTGATAAAAACTGGTGAAACTCCAGCGCTCAATGGGGGAAGAGGATAGATAGGATTTGGACTAGATCCTTTAAAGAGAAATTCAGCATCGGCAACTGCTGTATATTGACGATCCTCAGCAGTAGCCCCGGCCGCTGAAATCCCGGGAATCAGAGCTGTAGCAGTAAAACCCAAGACACAACTTAGATGAGGCATTTTAGCTCTATGACGTATAAGCCAAGAGTTTGCCTGCTCTTTTGCTGTATGGATATTAATCATTGGTCCCGAGAGATCTACTGGGTTAGAATATATGTTGAACAATCTATTAAAGCATTTTGAGTTATAGCTCACAGGGAAATGACCTCCAATTCTGCCAGCAAAAAAGGGAAAATCATACGTTTGCTTCCCATCTTATTACTCATCTTGGGAGTTGGTTGGCTTGTTAAAACTTACATATTGAGCTCCAAAGCTAATCAACCCCTAGAGCTCAGTGGCAGAATTGAAGGCTATGAGACCGATATTGGAGCTAAAGTTGGCGGTAGAGTAGATTATATCAAAGTCAGAGAAGGCGACCAGATCAAAAAAGGAGAACTGCTCGCTCAGCTAGAAGATACTCAAATTAAAGCCCAATTAGAGGGAGCCAAAGCCCAGATAGATTCCTATAAACAAAAAGAAAATCAAGCTCTCTGGCAAATAGATGTAATTAACAGAGAAATCGAACAAGAACAGTTGAGCAAAAAACAATCTGTAGACGATTCTCTTGGTAGAGTTAACCAAGCTACTTCCTCAGTTACAGCTGCCCAATCACAACTTGCTGTAGCCAAAGCTCAACAAGTTCAGTCAGAATCAGCTCTTAAACTAGCTAAAGCCGATCTCGATCGCTATAGTACATTAATTAAAGAGCAAGTGATCACCCGTCAGCAATATGAACAAGCGCTTAATCGTTGGGAAAATTCCCAAGCCGAAGTTAACTCCCGCCTAGCTGCAGTAGAAGCAGCCAGAAAACAAATTAATGTGGCTCAAGGATCTTTAGTACAAGCTCGCAGTAGCCGTTTTAATCCAGATATCAGCCAAGCTAGATTACTCTCTCTTCAAACTCAGCTCAAACAGACCCAATCTCAATTAAACGGAGCAAAGGCTGAGCTAGAAAATGCCAAAGCTAATCAAAAGCAAATTCAAGTTCAGCAAAAAGATTTAAAAATCTATAGTCCCCTTGATGGAGTAGTGATAACCAGGAATGCCGAACCAGGCCAAGTAGTTGCTGTTGGTAAGACTATATTGAGCGCAGTTAATCTAGAAGATCTTTACATGAGGGGCTTTATTGCTGAAGGGCAAATTGGGAGAGTCAAAGTAGGACAAAAGGCAGAAGTTTACTTAGATTCAGACCCCAAACATCCCTTAAAAGCCAAAGTCACCGAGGTAGATTCTAAGGCTTCTTTTACACCCGAAAATATTTACTTTAAAGAAGATAGAGTTAAGCAGGTATTTGGCGTCAAACTAGGCTTACTAGAAGGGGGAGGCTATGCCAAACCGGGGATGCCTGCCGATGCAAAAATCCTAGAGCAATCAACCAATCATGATTGAAGTAGTAGGCCTAGCTAAAAACTATGGAAAAGTAAATGCCGTCAAGGGTATAGATTTTGTAGTTAATCCAGGAGAGATCTTTGGCTTGATTGGGCCTGATGGTGCTGGTAAAACTACCACTTTTAGTATTTTATCTGGGGTTATTGAAGCTACTGCCGGAAGAGTTTCTATATTGGGAAAGCCGCCAAGAGAGATTCGTTTAGAAATTGGCTATCTGACTCAAAAATTCTCACTCTATGCTGATTTGAGCATCTGGGAGAACCTGCAATATAGTGCTGGATTAAGACAAGTTCCTCAGCCAATTTTTAACCAAAGAGCCAAGCAATTACTCCAATGGGTCGGCCTAGAAAAATACCCCAATCGTCTAGCAAGAGAGCTTTCTGGTGGAATGAAACAAAAACTGGCTCTCTGCTGCGCTTTGATCTTTAGTCCTAAAATACTACTATTGGATGAAGCTACTACTGGAGTAGATCCAGTATCGCGGCGGGAGTTTTGGGATCTTTTAGCTACAGTAGCCGATACGGGAGTCACTATTGTAGTTGCCACTCCATATCTTGATGAGGCAGAACGCTGTAACCGTATTTGTTTAATCTATGAAGGAATAATCCAGCAAACTGGAACATTACAACAGCTCAGAGATAGTTTAGGTTTAACTCGCTTAGAACTAAGATCTTCGCAGCTATCTAGGGCAGAGCAAGTTTTGCAATCTTTTTCTAACATTGTAGATATGCAATCTTGGGGAGATCGCCTTGATATATTGGTGCGCTCTAATACCGAGCAACAAAAAAATATTGAAACCTTACTTAAGCAAAATGAGATCACTTTTGAACCAATCTTCCCTCAAGAGCCCACCTTAGAAAATGTCTTTGTTTCCAGTTTACGCGCTCAAGGAATTGACCCTAACTTTATACATTTTCCCTATATGCAATCTGCCTTGCAAGAAAGGGGCGTTGCTATTGGAGCTTATGATTTAGATAAAAATTTTGGCGATTTTCAGGCCGTCAAGAAAGTTAACTTAGAAATCAAATATGGCGAAATCTTCGGACTACTAGGAGCCAATGGGGCGGGAAAAACCACTACGATAAAAATGCTTTGCGGACTTTTACCATCAAGTTCTGGCACCATGAGCCTAGCAGGAGAGCAAAAAAACCTCTATAGACAATCTATCCGAAAAAAAATAGGCTATATGAGCCAGAAATTTACACTCTATGATGATCTAAGCATTCAAGAAAACCTAGAATTTTACTGCGGAGTGTATCAAGTTCCTTTTAATCTGCGCAAAAGTAAAATTCAATGGGTATTAGAAACCTGTGGTTTAATCGGGCAAGAAAATAGAATGACATCAACCCTGCCTGGTGGTTGGAAACAAAGGGTTGCTTTTGGCGCTTCGGTAATGCATGAGCCGGATATTCTATTTTTAGATGAGCCTACTTCAGGGGTAGATCCGCTTGCCAGAAGGCAATTTTGGCGCTTAATTCGAGATTTTGCTGATAGAGGAACTGCTGTTTTAGTAACTACACACTATTTAGAAGAAGCTGAAAGTTGTCACCGTATGGCTTTTATGGCAGGTGGAGCAATCGTAGCCCAGGGAACCCCTAGTCAAATTAAACAATCTCAGCCAGGTCAATTATTCCAATTAAAAGTGAGTAATCTACAACAGGGGTCCAATCTTCTCAAGGAAAAATTTGCCCCTTGGCGTGTAGCTATCTTTGGTGAATCAATTCATTTAGTGCTAGATCAGCCCACAATAGAGTTACCGCGTCTTGAAAAAATAATAGAACTTAAATCAATCAGAGAAATTCCCTTCTCCTTAGAAGATGCCTTTATTGGAATCATTGAAAGAGCCCAATTATGAAAAGAATTCTTACTCAATGTGCAAAAGAGTTAGCACAATTTCGACGAGATAGATTAACAGTTATCCTAGCTTTCATACTGCCTTTGGGTATGTTGTTAATCTATGGGTTTGCTATTCGCTTAGAAATAAAAAATATCAAGCTTTCGGTGCAGGATTTTGACAATACACCCTTTAGTCGCAGTTATATTGAGAGGATTTATGCCACCAATCAATTTATACCAATGCGCTATAGTCCTGGCGGATTAGATCGCGGTCAATACAGAGCAACAGTAGTTGTTCCTCCCAAGTTTGCCCAAAATTTCCAATCTAATATTCCTTCAGATATTCAAGTTGCAGTTGATGGAACTGATGTCAATAATGCCCGTGTGATTCAAAATGGAATTAAAGCTACTACCAACTTTTTTTTACAAGATGTCCAAGATAACCTACCAAAACCGAAAATTCAAGCTGATACTAGGATATGGTTTAATCCCGGCAGGAGAGAATCTCTCTATATAGTTCCTGGTGTCTATGGAGTAATTCTTTGGGTATTTCCTTCTATGTTAACTGCTATTGCTATGGTCAGAGAAAAGGAGAATGGGACGATTATCCAAGTCTATGCTTCTGATTTAACTAGTAGAGAATTTCTCTTAGGTAAGGGTTTAGCCTATTTTATAATCGCCATTGCTGAAGCTACAGTAGTGATAGGTTTTGCTACTGTGGTTTTTCGAGTTCCAATAGTAGATAATATTTTAATTTTAATTATTGGTACTGTTTGTTTTTTGGCAACAGCTGTATCATTTGGTCTTTTTTTTGGAGTCAGAGCTAAGAACCAAACTGGCGCAGTTCAAGGAACTGCTATTTTAGGATTTTTAAGCTCATTTTTGCTCTCGGGCTTCATTTATCCCATTAGTAATATTCCCTATCCTATCTCTTTGCTTTCTAACTTAGTTCCAGCTAAATATTACATAATTTTAACTAGGGATGTCTTTGTCAGGGGGACTGGCTGGTCTAGTATTTGGTATGTTCCAATTTTTTTAATTGCTATGACTTGTTTCTTTCTATTGATCTGCACTCGAATTCTTAAAAAAATGCAATTTAGCGATTGACAATATGAAAGTTTTTAGCATTCTAATTAATAGTAAAATTTTTGCCTTAATTATCAAAGAGATAAGACAAATTCTGCGCAATCGCCAGTTGATTTTTCTATTATTATTTCCACCTACAATGCAACTGTTGATTTTTGGTTTAGCCTTAAGTCCAGATGTAAAAAATCTTCCCATCTCTGTAGTTGATTATAACCAAACTAGAGAAAGCTGGGAATTTGTATCGGCTTTAAAAGAAAATGATATTTTCGATTTTAAAGGATACCAAAGCGATGCAAAAACTCTTTCTCGGCAAGTTCGCCAAGGCAATCTTTCAATTGGGCTAATCATTCCAGAGGATTTTCAACGTCAGATCAAACAGGATAAAACTGCCGAAATACAGGTTTTTATCGATGGAGTTGATGCCAATAGCGCAGGGATTGCTCAAGGTTATATCAAGCAGATTATCAATAATTACAATCAAAAAATTAGCGATAGTCACATTCGACCTTTGATCTCAAATGAGGTGATTTTTCTTTATAACCAGGGTTTAACTAGCAGTTGGTTTTTTGTACCTGGAGTAATTGGTTTAGTCTTGACCTTGACTGGAATTTTGATCTCCGCCTTGACTGTAATCAAGGAAAAAGATATTGGCACTTTAGAGCAACTATTGATGACACCAGCGGCAGCGTGGGAAATACTATTGGCTAAAATAATACCTCTTTTTATTCTTTTATTAGGTGATCTTTTACTGGCATCTGCCCTTTCTAAGCTAGTATTTCATCTGCCTTTTCGAGGTAATTTCCTAGTATTTGTTTTACTATCTAGTCTCTATATTTTTGTCTGCATAGGTCTTGGTATCTTGCTGGCTACTCTGGTAAAAACCCAACAACAAATCAGTTTACTTTCTTTCTTTTTTAACATACCTATTATTCAGCTTTCAGGTGCTATAGCCCCTACTGAAAGTATGCCTATTTTCTTTAAAACTCTTTCTTTTTTAGATCCGCTGCGCCATTACATCGAAATATCGCGCACATTAATTCTCAAAGATGTAGGTATAGAGAGCTTATGGCCCCAAACTATTGCCTTAATGATCTTTGCCATCTTAGTACTGAGTTTGAGTATTTTTCGTTTTCGCCGGCAGTTGTTTTAAATTGTAGGCAGGCAAAAGCTAAAAGTGCTTCCTTTGCCTAATTCACTCTCAACTATAATCCGACCATTGTGCAGTTCAATTAGACGTTTGACAATGGCAAGGCCAATACCTGTTCCACCAAAGCCAGATGAGCGGGATTTATCTACACGCCAGAACCTTTCAAAAATATGAGGCAAGTCTTCATTAGAGATGCCAATACCTGAATCGATTATAGAAATCCAGATCCATTTGTTATCTTTTTGGAGTTTAATTTGGATTTTACCTTCATTGGTATAGCGTATGGCATTGCCTATGAGATTGATTAAAATTTGCTCTATGCGATCTAAATCTCCTAAAACTAATGGTATATCACTAGGATAATCTAGCTCAAGGACTGGGCCATCATCTAGAAGTTGTTCTGAAAATTTTTCTACCAAAGAATTGAGTAAAGGTTGCAGGTTGATTGCTTGAGGATTTACTAAAAGATGGCCTGCCTCGGCTTTGGATAGTTCCTGCAAGTCAAAGGTGAGTCTTTCGAGCCGGCGGGTTTCTCTGACTAGTTTTTCATATAACTCATCACAAGGAGAGAGGGTTCCATCAGCTAAACCTTCTAGATAGCCACGAACTACGGTTAAAGGTGTTCTCAGTTCATGAGTCAAATCAGAGATTAATTCCCTTCGGCGTTTTTCAACTCCTTCTAAACTAGTAGCCATGTAATTGAAACTATGGCTCAACTGGTTTAATTCTGGAATATCCAAAGAGGGCATTCTTTGCTCTAAATGTCCTGAAGCAAATTCATGCGTGATATCTTTCATCTGGTTTAGAGGCTGCATAATACGCTGAGAAAACCAATAACTGACAATACCTGCTGCTGAGATTCCTGAAAGTAGAGACCAGGCTGCACTGCGATCCCAAACATTTTCAAAGCCTTTGAGAAGATAGCTTCTACTGGAGGTAAAAATTACATAGCCTCGTTTTTCTAAAGTGGTCAAATGTAGAGTGACCTGTTCGGGAAAGGATAATTTAGAAATAACTATAAAGCTACCAAAGCCTACCAGCATAACTGCTATATGGGATAGAAATAGACGGGTACCCAGGCGTAATTTTGGTATACTCATTCTTTTTAAACCGGTTCATCTTCAAATTTATAGCCTAAACCGGTCACTGTCTTAATAAAAATGGGATTGGCCGCATCGGGTTCAATCTTTTTGCGCAGACGACGTATATGTGTATCTACAACTCGATCATCCCCATAAAAATCATTGCCCCATAACTTGTCTATCAACTGATTTCTGGTCCAAACTCTGCCAGGATAGCTCATTAAAGTTGAAAGAAGATTAAATTCCAAGCCGGTTAAATCTAGAGATTCTAATTGCGCCTCATCAAGTTTACGGTTAGCTAGATGTTGATCTAAATCAAGGCTAAAATGCTGAGTTTGTAAAATTTGATTCGAGGATGAACCATGCCTCAAACTACGCCGCAGTAGGGCTCTGGTTCTTGCTACTAGTTCTCTGGGGCTAAAGGGTTTGACTAGATAGTCATCAGCTCCAGTAGATAGTCCGATTACTCTATCTATCTCTTCACCTCTAGCGGTCAACATCAAGATATAGGGATCTTTGGTTAGAGATTTGCCCCTAATTCTAGTACATAATTCTAATCCATCTAGACCTGGCAGCATAATATCTAGAATCACCAAATCAGGGTTGAGCTGACCAAGCATTTCCAGAGCGCTTAGACCATCAAAGACTATATGGCAGTTAAATGACTCATTCTCCAGCGTCTGTCGAATTAACTGGGCTATCTCAAACTCATCTTCCACAATTAGGATATTCATGATCATAAAAGCTGGAAAATAATTTCTTCTTGCATGATTACAAAAGGGCCAAAGCCAGAATTAGTGGCGTGGGGCGGCCCTTTTTTATAGGAAATTAAGCTCCAGTAGCTGCTTTACGTGCTGCTGTTGCCTCATCAGGATGAATACCCAAACGGGTTAAATTAAGACGACCTTTGTTGTCAATCTCTCTAACTTTGACTAAGATTTCATCCCCAACTGCTACTTCATCTTCTACCCGAGCAACTCGAGTTTCTGAAAGCTGAGAAATGTGAATCATCCCCTCTTTCCCTGGCAGGATTTCTACAAAAGCGCCAATTTGAATAATTCGGGTGACCTTGCCAAGATAAACATCCCCCTCATTTAATTTGCGGGTCATGTTGAAGATCATCTGTCTGGCTTGTTCGGCATTTTCAGACTGCAGAGCTGATATAGTCACAGTACCATCATCTTCTATGTCGATCTTAGCGCCTGTTTGCTCAGTGATTCCCTTGATTGTTCTGCCACTTGGACCGATAACTAGTCCAATCATGTCAGGATCAATTTTAATACTGACCAGACGTGGGGCATAGGGTGAAAGTTGAGTTCGAGGCTCAGCTAAAGTAGCTAACATTTTCTCTAGAATATGCATTCTAGCTGGCTTTGCTTGGTTGATAGCCTGTGCTACAACTTCCATACTAAGGCCTGTGATTTTCATATCCATCTGGAGCGCAGTGATCCCTGTATCGGTGCCTGCTACTTTAAAGTCCATATCACCCAAGAAGTCTTCAATACCTTGGATATCAGTGAGAATGCGAACTTCATCACTATCTTTGATAAGACCCATAGCCGCGCCACTGACTGGCTTGCTCAAAGGTACCCCAGCATCCATCAAGGCTAAGGTAGAAGCGCAAACAGACCCCATTGAGGTTGAACCATTGGAAGAGAGAACTTCAGAAACTACCCGCAAGACATAGGGAAATTCACTCTGTGATGGTAAAACTGGAATAATTGCTCTTTCTGCTAGAGCTCCATGTCCTATTTCTCTACGGCCTGGAGAGCGCAAGGGGCGAGTTTCTCCTACCGAATAGGGCGGGAAGTTATAGTGATGGATATAACGTTTTTGCGCTTCAGGATTGAGATCATCTGCCAGTTCTTGAGCATCCCCCGGAGTTCCTAAAGTGGCAATTGAAAGCACTTGAGTCAGTCCCCTATTAAAAAGTCCACAACCATGTACTCTTTTAGGAAGAACTCCAACTTGACAGGAAATTGGCCTAACTTCGTCCAATTTGCGGCCATCTACCCTGACTCCCTGTTCAATAATTTGACGCCTCATTAGCTTTTTGGTCAGATCTTTGAAAGTACTGGCCAAGACTTTGGGTTGTTCACTGACACAGATGCGTATAGGGTCGTCTTGTGCTAAATTGGCAACTTCTTCTTCTACCTTGTTCTTTTGAATTTCTTCTAGAGCCCCATCCCTTATATTTTTATCTTGGTGATGTTGGGCAAGAACTTCTTTGACAGCTTGGGCTGCATTGTTACTAACAAATTCAATCAGCGGCTGATTTGCTTGGGGTGGTTCAGCTTGGACAATTTCTACACCAAGATCTTTAATGATTTCCAATTGGGCAGCTATTAGATCGCGCACTGCCTCATAACCAAAGTCAATAGCCTCGATGATATCTTGCTCAGGAAGCTGATTAGCCCTCGCTTCGACCATGACTACCCCATCAGGTGTTCCGGCTACAACTAAATCGAGATCCCCTTGTTCGATTTCTTTAAAAGTTGGATTAATAATAAAATCATCACCCATCAGACCAACTCTGACTGCCGCCATTGGACCTTGGAAGGGTATCTTTGCCAACATCACTGCTAAAGATGCGCCCGTAACGGCCAAGACATCTGGTGGAACTTCTTCATCCATAGATAAAGTTGTGGCGACAACCTGAATATCATTGCGTAGCCAATTGGGAAACAAAGGTCGCAAGGGCCTATCAATCAATCTACTAATGAGTATGACTCGCTCTGGAGGGCGACCTTCTCTTCTGAGAAAACCACCGGGAATTCTCCCTGCGGCATAGAGCCTCTCTTCATAGTCTACTGTCAGGGGTAAAAAATCTATCCCTTCGCGCGAGGGAGCTGAAGTGGCGGTAACTAAAACTGAAGTATCACCAGATCCAATCAGAACGGCTCCACCTGCTTGAGGTGCCAACAAACCGATCTTAAGTCGAATATCCCGTCCGTCGAAGAATATCGACTTATCATATTCTTGCATTGAGCGTTTTTCCTTCTATTTCTCTTTTCATCTTCTACGGCAATCTTAACACTGAGAGCGCTGCCACTACCTAGAAAAAAGCTTAAAAAACCAATGATGATCTTGGTTGATTAGGAAAAATGCTTGATAACCGTCAGGCAATTGCGCTTCCCATCAACGCGAGTATAGCTGAGATGATCTGAAATTTTACGCAAAACAGGTATGCCTTGCCCTCCTGCTTTAAGTTCATTTCTGGCATATTTTTCCGAGCCATCGACAAATTTTTGAAAATCAAAAGGTGGGCCATAGTCCCAAATCAGCATTTTGATACCCTGGGTAAAGAGACAGATTTCTATATCCACAGAGGTAGAGGATGGAAGATATCTATGGGCATGGCGAACAGCATTGGTAAAACCTTCGGCTAACGCTATTTTAAATTGCAGCCAGTCTTTCCTGGGGATCCATGGCTGATTCAACTGTTCCAAATTAGACAAGACTGAATCTAGTGATTCTAAATCACTATCTACTGAGAAGGAAACATCTTTAAGTGCATTAGAGAGTCCGCAGGTTCCCACAACCTCACTTCCATTGACTTACAATTAGAGAAATCTTTTAAAAATTGCAGGCGTTTCTCTGATAAATTTAGCCTATTCGCTATATCTAACGATCACAATATATTTATTTTAGGACTTTAGAGTATTAAAAAGACAAGATAGTTGTTAAGATACTTAATCAAGTATAGGTTTTATGCAAAAACCAATCCTAGTCATAGATGACGATCCGATTATTCAAACACTTCTCAAACGCACCCTGACTCAGAGCGGCTATGAAGTGATTGTTGCCTCTAGAGGGGATGAAGGAATTGCCAAAGCCCAGCAAATTATTCCAGCAATGATTATATGTGATTGGTTAATGCCTGGGATGAGTGGCTTGGAAGTCTGTAAGCAGGTTAAATCTACATCTGAGCTATCTGCAACTTTTTTTATCCTACTCACATCGCTAGGTTCGGTAGACGATAGGATTAAGGGACTAGATGCTGGAAGCGATGATTTTCTTTGTAAACCAATTGAGCTGAATGAATTCAAAGCACGGGTAAGAGCAGGATTGCGTCTGTACCAATTAAATCAAGCTCTTCAAAAACAAAAGAAACTATTAGAGAATGAACTTACTGAAGCTGCTAACTATGTCTGTTCTCTTCTGCCTGAACCGTTAGAAGAAGATGCAATTTCTATTGATTTTCGCTTTATTCCTTCGTTTACATTGGGGGGAGACTGTCTGGACTATTTTTGGTTGGATTCAGACCATCTTGTTATTTACCTTTTAGATGTTGCTGGCCATGGTTTAAAAGCAACTCTTCCTTCTTTGTCGGTGATTAACTTACTACGCTACAAAGGATTAAATCAAGTTGATTATTATCAACCCAAAGAAGTTCTCAATAGTTTGAACAAGACTTTTCAAATGTCGCAGCGCAATGAAAAATATTTTACAATTTGGTATGGAATCTACAACAAAACAAAGAAAACTTTAACCTATAGCAGTGCTGGTCACCCTCCGGCGGTTTTATTGAATGGAGATCCCCATGAATTATCTGCCAAACAATATCTCAAGACTGCAGGGTTTCCAGTCGGAATGTTTCCTGATTCTACCTATGTTCAAGAGCAATCTACAATAGTTGGCCCATGTAGTCTCTATCTTTTCAGTGACGGTATCTATGAGATTAACCAATCCAACGGTAGTATGTGGAAACTCAATGATTTTATCAATTTGCTAAAATATCATCACAAATCTTCCAACAAAAACCTAGATAATATTCTCGAACAGGTAAGAAAGAAAAATTCAGAAAGTGGCTTTAGCGACGATCTTTCGATATTGAGGATTGATTTTCACTAGAGATCTTAAAAATTCACCAAAGACCACGCCTACCTGAAGGCATTATGGTCAACCAGTTTGTTTTGGCTTGAACAAGTTGCTCTTTGCGCACTTGAGCATTTTCAAGATTGGCCCCGCAAAAATTGGCGCCTTTGAGATTAGCACTTCTTAAATTAGATCCCGTCAGATCAGCATCTCTCAAATCAGCATCTTGCAGATCGCTCTGGCTTAGTTGCGCACCTCTTAAAAGAGAATCTCTAAAAATGGCGCGAGTGAGTTTAGCTTTTTCAAAGTTAGCCTGGCTGAGATCTGATTGCTGAAAGTTACTCTCTGCTAAATTTGCTCCAGAGAATTTAATACCAGGGATTGTGGCATTGGATAGGGATAAATTGACTAATTGTTGTTGGGTAAAATCTCTTTCATTTTGTCCATAAAGCCGTAGAATGCTGGATGTATTTAACTTTGGTGTCCTAACTGGCGATTTTGCTTGGTAATTGGGAGTTGCAATATTTTGAACTCCGGCTGATTTGTCTACTAGTTCTTTGGCGGTAGGTCTAGGATTTGTATTACTTACTAGCATTGCTTCTGCTAAGGTTTCAGCATAGGGAAGAGCTTCCATAGCATCGAGAACCTCTCTAGCATTTTTATAGCGACGTTTTACGGAAACCTCTACCATGGTTTTTAAAACTCTGGCAAAAGGATCGCTCAATTCTGCAAATTCACTCCACAATAGCTCACCAGTGGTTGTGTCTGTTTCAATGTCTTTAGGAGATTTACCTGTCAAAAGATAAATACAAGTTACACCTAGGGCGTAAATGTCACTTGCATATACTGGACGCATCGCTAGCTGTTCTGGGGGGGCAAAACCTGCAGTCCCAATGGCAAATTGAGTCAAGGCGGTATTGGGACTGTTTTTGGCCACCACAGAGTTAACCTCATTTTTCACTGCCCCAAAATCTATCAGAACTAACTGTTTGTCCTGTTCCCTTCTGATGATGTTAGCTGGTTTAATATCGCGGTGAATTACCTTTTGTGAATGAATATAGTTGAGAATAGGTAATATCTCGGTTAGAAACTGTTTAACCCCAGTTTCAGTAAAGGGTCCTCGCTTTTTGACCTGTTGATGTAAATTATTCCCCTTGACAAATTCCTGAACCAAATAAAATTGCTGATTATCTTCGAAGTAATCAAGCAAACGGGGAACTTGGGGATGACCACCTACTCTACCTAGAGTCTGGGCTTCTCTGATAAAAAGTTCTTTGGCCATATTATAGACATTGGGATCTTCAGAGGCAGGTCGCAGTTGTTTAACTACACAGACAGGTTCACCAGGTAATGTTGTATCAATGGCGGCAAACGTGGCTCCAAATCCACCTTTACCTAAAATTCCCAAGATCTGGTAACGATCATAAAGTAGAAGCTTTGAACCACAGGACTGGCAAGTAAGCTCACTTGGTAGGTTTTTAGGCTCCAAACAGACTGGATTGACACAATATACAGCGCTGACTTTTTGGTTCATCTGAGCTTTCCCTGAATTATTTGATCATTGTCTATCAAAAAAATTAGCCAATAGTTTTTTTAATATTTTATAGTTCTCTCATAGAAAAGGACAATATTTTCTGACTTTCTTTTCTGGGTCCTTTGGAAAATTTTATGACTGGATAAGGTTAAAATGATCATGCTGAGAATTTCCACATAAGTATGAAAATATCCTTAAACTGGCTACGCAGTTTAGTACAAATTGACGATATAGATCCTGAATATTTAGCAGATAAACTCACCCTTGCCGGATTGGAAGTTGAGACAATAGAAAATCGTCGAGACTGGGCAAAAGGTGTGGTCATCGGTAAAGTTTTAGATTGTCAAGGCCATCCTAATGCCAGTAAATTGAGTGTTTGTCAGGTAGATATTGGTCAGTCAATCCCCTCAACCATAGTCTGTGGGGCTGCCAATGTCAAATCAGATATATTTGTTGCTGTAGCAACTCTTGGCAGCTATCTTCCTCAAATAGATTTAAAAATTAAGCCCGCAACTCTAAGAGGAATTGAATCTAGTGGAATGATCTGTTCTTTGACAGAACTTGGCCTTGCTAAAGAGTCTGAGGGGATATACATTTTTGAGCAAGAAAACCTGGAAGTTGGTCAAGATGTTCGACCTCTTTTAGACTTAGATGATGTGATCATCGAAATTGCTCCTACAGCCAACCGTGCTGATGCTTTGTCTATGCTCGGAATTGCTAGAGAAGTAGCGGCCTTGCTTGGAGAGTCGACAA
Source organism: uncultured cyanobacterium (assembly GCA_903887375.1). Lineage (GTDB taxonomy): Bacteria > Cyanobacteriota > Cyanobacteriia > Cyanobacteriales > Microcystaceae > CAISPN01. The sequence continues at coordinate 10,123 of CAISPN010000036.1, read as the reverse complement.
TAAAAACGCCTATACTTGTACCTATAAATCAAATTTCTGCAAAATCCAGATTAGCTGTTGAAGTAAAAAATCCTCACAGTTGCCCTATTTATAAGGCAACTTTACTTCGTGGAGTGCAAATTGCTCCTTCACCTAGATGGTTACAAAGCCGTCTTCAATCGGCTGGGATAAGACCTATTAACAATGTTGTTGATGCTACTAACTATGTCCTTCTTGAATATGGCCAGCCTCTTCACGCCTTTGATCTAGATAGCTTAGAGAAAATAGCTAAATCAGAGAATTTGACGCTTGGTGTGCGTTTTGCTCATGCTCAAGAAAGTTTAGAAACCCTTGATTCTCAGCTGCGCAATCTAAATCCAGAAAATATTCTTATAACTGTTAATGATAATCCTATAGCTATTGCTGGGGTAATTGGTGGATTAGAGAGTGAAGTTCAAGATTCAACTAAAAATATTATTTTAGAGGCAGCCATCTTTAATCCTATTGAGATACGTCGTTCGGCTAAGTCCCAAGGAATAAGAACTGAAGCTTCTAATCGCTATGAAAAAGGAGTCAACCTTCGAGCTTTAGAACTAGCTTGGCAAAGGGCAATCAATTTGATTCAAGATCTCTCTGGCGCGCAAGTTGGTGAGATAGTGACAGTCGATTACCGTCAGCAGATCAACTCTGAGGCGATCCATTTACGTCTAAAAAGAATTGAGCAGATTCTTGGCGAAGGAATACTTAAACCACAAGATATTGAGAAGATTTTACAGTCCCTTGGTTGTAGTTTAATCAGCAATAATGAGGGTTGGTCGGTTACTGTACCAGATCATCGTGAACATGATCTTCAAAGAGAAATAGATTTGATTGAGGAGATCGCTCGTCTGCATGGTTATGATCAATTTGGCTATAGCTTACCTAAAAATTCTCAGATGGGTACTCTATCTATAGAAGAATCTCTACAAAGGCAAATCAGGGAAGCTTTTAGAGCTGCTGGATTAAATGAGCTCATTCATTACTCACTTGTCAAGCCCACTGGCAAAGAAGTACTTATAGCAAATCCCCTTTTAGCTGAATATTCTGCTTTGCGCTATGAGTTGCTCACAGGTATACTTGATGCTTTTGAATACAATCAAGCTCAAGGCAGTGGTTCTCTAAATGCCTTTGAAATTGGCAGAGTTTTTAGTTACCAGGGAGATGATATTCAAGAGGAAGATTTAATAGCTGGAGTTATTGCCGGAGATTTCTTCCCACTGGGTCGCTGGGTTCGCAGTGGCAAGGATCAGCCAATGAGCTGGTACCAAGCAAAGGGTCTTTTAAATAGCGTCTTTGAGCGGCTATCACTTGTGCCAATCTATCAAAAAGATACTGAAGATGAGCGTTTTCATCCCGGGAGAACTGCTTCTATCTTCTTGGGAAAAATTTTAATAGGCCGCTTTGGTCAACTTCATCCCAAAATTCGCCAGCAAAGAGGCTTACCTGAGGCAGTATACTTATTTGAGCTAAATTTGGCACCAATTTTGCAAATTTTGAGAGAGCAAACTAGATCTCCTTGGAAGTCATATTCAACTTTTCCTGCTCTAGAGAGAGATTTAGCTTTCTACGCGCCTTTAGAAGTCTCGGTTGCCCAATTAGAGAAAACAATGAGCCAATCAGGTAGACCTCTTTTAGAAAAAGTTGAACTATTTGATCAATATCAGGGGGAAACTGTACCCTCAGGTCAAAGAAGCTTAGCTTTTAATCTGCTCTATCGAGTCAGTGATCGCACATTAAAAGACTCAGATATTGAAACAGTTCACAGTCAAATTAGAGATGCGTTGGTTGCCAAATACCAAGTAACGTTAAGGAGCTAAAAATATATGCCTAAATACATTTTGTACGGTAGTTATTGTGATGATGTACTGATAAAAAGAACCCCTTATCGTCAAGCTCATCTAGATGGTCTAGCCCGACAAAAAGAAAACGGGATTTTAATTACGATTGGTCCTACTAAAGATACGACAAAGGTTTTTGCTATTTATGATGCGCCAGATGAACAAACAGTAAAAAACTTGGTAGAAGGCGATCCCTATTGGCAAAATGAGATCTGGACCGAATATGAGATCAAGGAATGGATTCAAGCGATTTAGTTCAGGCTTTTTTTCTTTTTTCAAGATATTGTCGATGAGGTATCCATTGACCATCTTGAATAAATCCCCATTGTCGTATTTTTGTTCCTCTCAAAAAAAGACTCCAGGAAGAACTTCCATCTGGAATTTCTATACGATGGAGAGATTCTGGCGAGCTTACCCTAAAGTGGCCAGGTCCACGCCAAAATTTACCTTGTGGAGTAATCTCCCAGTAGCCTCCTTTGAGTATTAAAGTGGCATACCACCAAGGATGATCATGTAAATCATCTGGATCGCTCAGGCATATCTTATGTAACATCAAGTTAAAAGGAATTTCCCTGGCATTTTCTTGTTCATTGACTTTATCTTTGAACAGAAGATAATAGCGATACATATAGGGGGAGATATTTTCTCTATCGTAAATAATTCTCTCTCGCCCTAGTTTATTTAAAAGTTGCAGCAGCATGGCTCACAATTTTAGGTTGATGACTTTATATTAAAGTATTAAATATTAAAATGAACTTTGGACTATTTTGACTAGTCCAAAAATATGTCGAACAATTACCCCTACATTGATTAACCTTTTCAAGTATGAACCTCAAGAATTTTCTTCTCAAAACTACCGCTAGATCTGTTTTGTTATCAGCATCTGCTCTAGCTGTATTTAGCTGTACTAATACTTTGGCTCAAACCAGTACTGCTACTCCGGCAGCTACTCCTAGCGTTAGTCCTACTCCGGCAAGCACACTAACACCAGCGCCAATGAGTACTAGTCCTACTAAATACCATGGAAAAGGTTCTTATCATGGTAGTACTTATTACAGTTTGCCCAATCCAGTACCGAGAAGATATGCTTCTGAGCTAAATTTAACTGCCGATCAAAAAGCCAAGCTCAAAGAGATCCGCAAATCTGCCCATGCCCAATTAAATGCTGTTTTAACTGCTGAGCAGAAAGCTAAGATCAAGCAAGCTAGAGCTAATAGCGAAAGGCCAAGCGATCTTAACCTTACTGAAGAGCAAAAAGCTCAAATCAAAACCATTAGAGCAAATGTGAGAAAAGATTCTCTAGCAGTTCTAACGCCTGAGCAAAGGGTAAAACTCAAAGAGTTGATTCAACAGAGAAAACAGAAAATTAAAGAAACCAAGGCTAATCCTACTAAATAGTAGCTTGCGGATTTAACCAGCCCCCTACTTCTTGTTGTAGGGGTTTTTGTCAAAAATTGTCTCTTTTTTGGGATAGGATAAGAAAAAATTAATAGCATAAAAAAATATGTATTCCATTGATCTGATTTTAAGAGATACACCGCTACCAATATCGGTTCAGCGCAAGGAAAAAGTAGATGCCGAATCGCTCTATCAAGCAATCAAGGGCAATTTAGACTCTGATAGTAGAGAATTACTAGAGTTAACTTGTGAGAAGGAAGAAGACAAAAAAATAGCAATTCTAACCGAAAGAATTGTGGCAGTTTCTCTATCTAAAAAAACCGGTGGCTCAGCAAGAACTCCCGGCTTTTTTGCTCTTAATCAGGGTTCTCAAGAGTAGAGATGGGAGAAGTAGCTATCTCAGTTAAAGATCTGAGTTTTGCTTGGAGCGGTAGCAGCAGACCTATTTTACAATCTTGTTCACTTGAGGTGCCCAGAGGAGAATTTTGGATGCTTCTAGGGGCAAATGGCAGTGGAAAGTCAACCTTAATGAGAATCTTGGGTGGTCTTTTAACTCCAACATCAGGTAGCTATTCTCTAGATACTCCTGTAGGTTTCGTTTTTCAAAATCCTGATCATCAGTTAGTGATGCCGACTGTTGGAGCTGATGTTGCTTTTGGCTTGGTTCAAGAGAAACTGAATTGGGCTCAAACCCGAGCTCGTGTAAAACAGGCCTTGACTTCAGTAAACCTGAAAGATTTTGAGCGCCGTCCAATCTATGCCCTCAGTGGTGGTCAAAAGCAGCGTGTGGCTATTGCAGGGGCAATTGCTCGCAGCCCACAGGTACTACTACTGGATGAGCCCACAGCTCTTCTAGATGCTGATACCCAAATAGATCTAGTCTCTCAAGTGCAAAAAATAGTAAAAGATCGCCAAATTACCGCTCTGTGGGTCACTCATCGTCTAGAAGAGTTGGATTATTGTGATGGAGCTTTTCTTTTGAAAGAAGGAAAAGTAGTTGCTCAAGGAGATCCAACGTCTCTTAAGCAAAAGCTTTACTAAGAACTTGCGTCCAAATACTGAATTTTTGTTACAATTAATTATGTGTACTTTATTCTCTAAAAAACATTAATTTTTTGTAATACTTGATTTAGTTGTATGTCTGGCTCCTGCGCCGAAGCTCTGCTACTGGTAGATGGTTACAATATAATCGGCGCATGTCCTTCACTCAAAAAACTGCGTGATAAACACAGTCTTGAGGCGGCCAGAGATAAACTCATTGAAAATCTTATAAATTTTACTGTCCACCGGGGTTATGAAACTCAGGTGGTTTTTGATGCGCAATACCAAAACAATCCTCTTTCATCTGAATTAGTATTTCCCAATTTTTCTGTATACTATACAGCTTTTTCCCAAACTGCTGATACCTATATTGAGCGCAAATGCGCTACTTTTGATGGCACTAGGCTGATTGTCGCCACATCTGATCAAGCTCAAAGAAGAACTGTTGTAGGTTATGGCGCAGAATGTATATCTGCTGAAATTTTGCTAAGCCAGGTAGATGCAGCTTTTGATAAGATTAAGCGCAAAAAAGCGCCTAATCGAGCTGGGCGTCATCTTGCTGATACCTTGAGTCCAACTGCCAAAGCAATACTAGATCAGTGGGTTGGCAGAACCTCTTAGAATAAAATTAAGTAAGTTTCTTGACAATAGACTAAAACTAGTCTTAGAATGAGTAAATGTCAGAAAAACATGCGGCCCCATCGTCTAGAGGCCTAGGACGTCTCCCTTTCACGGAGAAGACAGGGATTCGAATTCCCTTGGGGCTATTAAGCAAGAGGTAGATTCAGCTCTACCTCTTTTTCAAATTTTAGGTGAAACTATGTGGCAACAAGGCGCGACGCTCGAACTTGAGATAACCGATGTCAGCAACAGTGGTGAAGGGGTTGGCCGCTACCAAGACAGGGTGGTTTTTGTGCCCAATACAGTTACAGGAGATCTAGTTAGGGTTCGTCTGGAATATCTCAAAGATGAGTATGCCAGAGCTATAGTCTTGGAAATATTAAATCGTTCTCAACACCGCACTCGTGCTCGCTGTATCGTTGCAGACAAATGTGGTGGCTGCCAGTGGCAGCATATAAATGACCAATATCAAGGGCAATTAAAAGAAGATCAACTCAAACAAGCTCTAAAAAGGATTGGTCAATTAGATATTCAAGATTTTCTATTTTCTCCAATTCTCAAATCTACAGAGTCTTTGGGCTATCGCAACAGGGTTACCTATCCTTTGGGAAAATCTTCCACAGGGGCTGTGCAAGCTGGTTACTATCAGCCCAAAAGTCATCATCTGGTTAATTTAAACCAATGTCCTGTCCAAGATGTTCATTTCAATCCTTTACTTGCCGAAATTAAGCAGGATATTCAGCAACAAAATTGGTCCATATACGATGAAAAAACACACCTTGGGCTTTTGCGTCATCTTTCTTTGCGAATTGGGCGCCGAACTGGTGAGGTTCTTTTAACCTTAGTATCTTCAGATGGCAATATTCCTAATCTGCAAGAGCAAGCCCAACAGTGGCTGACTAGATATCCGAATTTAATAGGAGTCAATCTCAATCTCAATAAGAATAAAGGCAACAGTATATTTGGCACAAAAACCTATTCTGTAGCTGGCAGACCTTATGTCAGAGAAATATTTGCCGATTTGGAATTACATTTAGGATCTGATACTTTTTTTCAGATAAATACCGAAATGGCCGAATTGGTATTGCAGATAATAATCCAAGAACTTCAATTAAAAGGAACAGAGACTCTCCTAGATGCCTACTGCGGGGTAGGTACTTTCACTCTACCTATTGCGCGTTTGGTCAATTTGGCGATAGGCATTGAAATCCAGGAAGCATCTCTAGAGAGAGCTTACTATAATGCCAATCTCAATAAAATTGAAAATGTCACTTTTTACCAAGGCAAAGTAGAAGAGGTTCTGCCTAATTTAGAGGTTAAACCTGATCTTATAATTCTTGATCCACCACGCAAGGGTTGTGCCGGTGAAGTTATTGAGCAACTTTGTGAATTAAAAGTCCCTCGCTTGGTTTATATTAGCTGCCAGCCGCCAACTTTGGCTAGAGATCTCAAGATTTTAACCCAATCGGGGAATTATAAAATTAGACGCATTCAAAGTGCAGACTTTTTTCCGCAGACTACTCATGTCGAATCGATTGTATTTTTGGAGGGCTGATACTATATGTTAAGATGATGTGAGTATGGGTTTTGCATATCTTTAAAAGACTATCTACTGAAACCTTAATCTAGAGGGGTATTGCGTGATTTCCATCTCACTCCCGCCTTCTGGGAAGAACTGGACTAGAATCAGTTTCGCTTCTACATTATATCTGCATCCAATTTTAGATATACTTCTCTCTCCCATCCCCTTTGTACTACATGATGAGGTTCGTTTAGGCTTACAAGAAGCTCTCGTTAACGCTGTCAGACATGGTAATAACTTAGACCCAGGCAAGACCATTTGCGTTCAATTTTCTGCCAGCAAAAATAATTTACTTTGGATCATTAGCGATCAAGGACTCGGTGAAGTTTCAGGATGTCCTTGTAATTCAAGGGATTTAAGCACACTTCCTTCCCATGATTCAGAAAATGGCAGAGGGCTATATATCTTAAAAAGAGTTTTTGATCAGGTCTTCTGGGATTCTAGTACTGGTCAGTTAACACTTTGTAAGAAAATCAAAAAGGCGCCATCTGGTTTTATGACTGTTCGGACTTTTGTATCTCGCTTTGACCATGTGTTGGGCATGGCGGCGAGGAGATAGAACCATCAAGCCAACCTACAGCCTGTCTCAGTCTGCTTAATGCTTCAACTTTCTCCCCTTTGATAAGGAAAACTAGTGCTGCGGTAATCTGCTGTAGCGATTGGGCTTGACGGTTGGATTTGAGCCGGTGCCAATCATTAGGGGCTATTATCGTTTTTGCTGCTAAAATCTGGGCTAATTCTAATTCAGTTGGTTCAGACATAAAAGATATTCTTTAACTTAGGCTAGATACAATTAATTCAGAAGAAACTTTATCTGAGATTATCACCTCACCTATAGTTTTAGGTAATATGAAGCGAATGAGTCCTTCTTTAACCTTTTTATCGGTTTTTAAAGATTCTAGGACATCTTGGGGGTCTATTTGACTGGGTATTTCTGTAGGAAGTCCACTCTTTTGAATTAAGAGCTTTTGGCGTCTATCTTGCTCTGCTTTCCAAAGATCTAATTTGAGTGCCATCTTGCCGGCTATAACCATACCTATTGCCACAGCTTCTCCATGGTTAATCGTAGTATAACCTGTCAAGCTCTCTATTGCATGACCGATAGTATGACCATAGTTAAGAATAGCTCTAATTCCTGATTCTTTTTCATCTTGTGAGACTACATCAACTTTAGCTTGACAAGAACGAGCCAAGATTAACTGCAGAAGTTCCGGAGGAATGCTTGCAAAATCATCTATTTTTTCAGTTTGCTCGAGTCGTTCAAATAATTCTTCATCCCAAATTATTCCATATTTAATTACTTCAGCCATACCAGCTCGAAATTCTCTTGTTGGTAATGTGCTCAAAACCATTGGATCGATGAGCACAAGGCGAGGTTGATAGAATGCTCCAATCAGGTTTTTCCCCTTGGGATGGTTGACTCCCGTCTTACCACCAATGGATGCATCAACCATTGCCAGTAGAGAAGTAGGAACCTGCACAAAGTTAATTCCTCTTAACCAACTAGCAGCAGCGTAGCCAGTCATATCTCCAATTACTCCACCACCTAGAGCAACCATCGTAGAGGATCTTTCTAAATAATTTTCTAAAGCGCTGTTGTATATTGCCAGAAGTGATTCTGGGGTTTTATAGCTCTCTCCTGCTGGAACTAGATGAACAGAGACTTGAAAATTCGCTTTTGTTAAAGATTCAATAGCGAGCTTGCCATAATACTCAAAAATTTCTGGATTAGAAACTAGTAAAACCTTCTTGCCCAATTTCAGCGGTAACAGGTGATCTCCTAAGTGATGTAAAATTCCTGGGGCAATCTTGACCTGATAAGGACTATGAGGAAGGGGAACAGAAATGCTGACTTCCATATTGAATTGATCAATGATACGAGTAGTATTTCATCTTAACTGATTATCCCTACTCATTTTGTTGTATTCTAGGACTAGAATTACATAAACTATAAATCAGAGAGAGAAATAACAATGATTTCTACCGCAATTATCTATATTGCTTTTCTCTTGGCCTTTACCGCAGTGGCTCTGGGAATATATTTGAGTTTTCGCGCTTTTAAGTTGATCTAAATCAAGATTTGACTCTTTACCCCCCTATTCTTAGGGGGGTATTTCCTTCTATATCTTTAATTGTGCTTGCGTTAAAATCAGATACAGTGTTAAGCCCACTAGGATCATGTCGCAATTGCCAAGCCCCAAATTCTACAGTACCGAACAGGTCCAGCAAATACTGAACCTGGCTATTGCTAGGAGCGATGTTGGAGAACTAGAATTATCCCGTGATCAGCTCTGTGAGATTGCCTCAGAGTTAGGAATGGATATCAAGACAGTACAAAAAGCCGAACAAGATTGGTCGCTCCAGCAAAAAAAGCAAGAGTTTAATCTCTATAGAAAAATAAAAGTAAAAAATAGAGTAGTTCGTTATCTAATTGTCAATGTATTTTTATTGACTGCCAATTTGTTGAGTGGAGGATGGTTAAGCTGGTTATTTTATCCATCTCTTTTTTGGGGTTTAACCATTGCTCTGGAACTGTGGAAGAGCTTACAGACCAAAGGAGAAGACTATGAAAGAGATTTTCTCAGCTGGAGCCTAAAGAAAAAGATGAAACAGTCTCTTTTTTCTATTTGGAATAGATTTAGATTTTATTAAAAATGGCTTGATGCTTCCTGGCGATGTTTTAGTAAGACTTGTTGGGGTAATGGACCTAGTAGGTGTGACCAAGGTAGAATCTCTTGCTCTTGCCAATTGCGATGAACATAGTAATCAAGTTCAGGAAGTTGACCTTTTAATTGCTTAAAAGCCCTTTTGAAACTGCCTAAACTATCTCCATAGCTGCGAGTTAGCTCTAATAAAGGAGCCAATCTGCGATCACCGCGAGAAATTAAAGATTGAATAACCGACCAATTGTAGCTTTCTGGCCTAAATTCAATTCCTGCTTGTCTTAGTTCTTTTTCCATGCTTTTAAGATTTTTTTGAGCAGAAGATCTAACCCCGTCCCATTGAAATGGTGTATGAGCTTTGGGGACAAATGTGCTGCATCCCAGAGTCAGGCGCAATGTTGGATTGTTCTTTTTAATTGTTTTAAGTAGGGTGATAGTCTCTATTAAATCTTCTGGCTGTTCGCCAGGTAAACCAACCATACCATAGAGCTTGAGTCCCTTTAAGCCGCCTTTAACCGCATTGGTGGCAGCTTGCAAAATTTCTTCATCTTCTAATTTTTTGTTGATAATACGCCTAAGCCTTGCAGAGCCACTTTCAATAGCAATAGTTACAGATCTGCTATCTCGCCTAGCTAATGTACTTGCCAATTTTTCAGTTAATGTATTTGTACGTACCGAAGAGAGGCTTAGCCGCAGGTGATCATATTGAGAGCCATTCAAATATTCTAAAAGAGTATCGAATTCGGGATGTTGGGTGACTGAGGCTCCCAATAAGCCAAGCCGATTGGTGAACTTTAGCCCCCTTTCTATTGCTGGAATTAAAGAACTATCAACTCCAGGAGTTCTAAAAGGTAATGTCAGATAACTAGCCAGACAAAAGCGGCACATCTCCGGACAACTTCGCACTACCTCGACCATGAAAATATTTTCCCAGGCTGCTTTTTCGGTAACTACGGTAGAGC
>CAISPN010000035.1 GCA_903887375.1 uncultured cyanobacterium | reverse complement strand
GATCGTAGTGGTGAAGCCGATTCTCTTAACAACATAGGTCTTGTTTACAATCGTTTAGGAGAAAGTCAAAAAGCATTAGACTACTACAATCAAGCACTTCCTATCTACAAAGCTCTAGGAAATCGTAGTGGTGAAGCTGGAGCCCTTATTGGCTTAGGTGATATTTACAAACGTTTAGGAGAAATTCAAAAAGCATTAGAGTACTACAATCAAGCCCTTGCTATCTACAAGGCTGTAGGAGATCGCAGTGGTGAAGCTAGAGCCCTCAACAACATAGGTCTTGTTTACGATAGTGTAAGAGAAAGTCAAAAAGCATTAGACTACTACAATCAAGCCCTTCCTATCTACAAAACTATAGGAGATCGTAATGATGAGGCTACCGGCCTCAATAATATAGGTAATATTTACAGTATTTTAGGAGAAAGTCAAAAAGCATTAGACTACTACAATCAAGCTCTTCCTATTTACAAAGCTGTAGGAGCTCGTAATGGTGAGGCATCTTTACTTTACAACTTGGCCCGTAGTCACTACTTACAAAAAAATCTCGAACAAGCACTCTCTGATATCAACTCTGCTATAGCCATTGTCGAAGATTTACGGATCAAAATAATTAACAAAGATCTACGGACATCTTACTTTGCTACCGTTCAAGACTACTATCAACTCAAAATTAAGCTCTTGATGGAGTTAGATTACAAATATCCCAAGCAAGGTTACAATATACAAGCTTTAGAAACCTCAGAAAGTGCCAGAGCTAGAAGTTTGCTAGAGCTTTTACAAGAAGCTAAAGCCAATATCAAACAAGGCGCAGATCCACAGATATTAAAAAGTGAAAAAGAAATCATATTAGAGCTTGATGAGTTTGAAAAGCTACGTATTGAAACTCTCAGTAAAAATCAAGCACTTCCTGCCTCTCTTACAGAAAAAATTGACCAACTCAAACAACAATATCAAGAAATTCAAACCCAAATCAGGAAAAGTAGCCCGCGCTATGCTTCACTAACTCAACCTCAACCACTCAAACTTGCCCAAATTCAACAGCTTCTAGATCCCAATAGTGTGATTTTGGAATATGCCTTAGCTAATGAGAAAAGCTATCTTTTTATGATTACTAAAGATAATTTCAGTAGTTATCAAATTGATGGTCAAGAAAAAATTGAGAAATTAATCCAACAATATCAACGCGCTATCAAAATGAAAGTGAGCTTAAAGCAAGTTGCAAGTCCACTTAGAGATATTCTTCTGGCTCCTGTTCTCTCTCAAATTGGCAATAAAAGATTAATTATTGTAGCTGATGGGTCTTTGCAGACTATTCCCTTTAGCACTATCAACAACATCAACAATGAGCCTCTATTACAAACCAATGAGCTCATCAATTTACCCTCAGCTTCCACTTTAGCTATCTTACGAGATAATAAATCAACTACAAAAAAACCAAGCAAAACACTTGCTATCTTTGCCGATCCTATCTTTAACCCAGATGATCCTCGTTTAACTAAAGTTAATAAAACCAATAATAATAAGGCTAATGAATTAACTAGATCGGCTGCAGAAAATAGTATTAATTTTGTCAGATTGACCAACACCAAAACCGAAGCTGAAAATATATCAAAACTATTACCAGTAAATCAAGAGCAACTTTTTATTGATTTTGCAGCCAATAAAGTTAATATCAGCAATAGTGAACTAGCCAACTATCGTATTTTACATTTAGCAACCCATGGACTATTCAATACCCAGGATCCCTCAAGATCTGGTTTACTTTTATCTCGTTATAATCAACAGGGTGAACCTGAAAATGGACAACTCTTGTTAGAAGATATCTTTAACCTGAATCTAAGCAATAGTGAATTGGTAGTACTAAGTGCCTGTCAAACAGGGATAGGTCAGCAAATCAAAGGAGAAGGGATAGTAGGGATTTCCAGAGGATTTATGTATGCAGGCTCTCCTAGAGTAGTTGTGAGTTTATGGAATGTGGATGATCAGGCTACCTCAGTATTAATGTCAAAATTCTATCAAGCCCCATACTACTGGGCCCCTTTTATCCTAATTGGAGATTGGAATTAATAATTATTCTATTAATTTCTAGCGCCATTCCCCTTGGAGGGTAAAAGCTGCCCAATAGTAAGGAGAAGAGAAATTGGGATCTGATTTAGTAGCTATTTGGGCTTGGCGCAATGCCGCCGAGGGAGTTAATCGATTTTGAAGAATTGCTTGATAGAATTTTGACATTAATACTGAGGTAGCCTGATCATCCACGCTCCATAAACTCACAACTACTCTAGGAGAGCCGGCATACATAAAACCGCGTGTTAATCCTATCATGCCCTCTCCTTTGATAATTTTTCCCAATCCAGTTTGACAAGCACTCAAAACTATTAAATCAGCCGGGAGTCTTAGATTAAAAATTTCACTAAGTCGCAAAAAACCATTGACCGAGTGCCCTTTAGAATCAAATAAAGATAATACTAAACCAGAGAGCTGAGGATTTTGACTATTTAGTAAACCATGAGAAGCAAAGTGAATCAAACGATATTGTTTAAGTTGAGAATTAAAAACATTGTTCCGATTAGCTTGAAAACCTATTTGCTGCAGGCTACTTTTTCCAGGAAGCAGTGCTACAATTTTTTGGGCCTCAGTTTGAGTAAAAGGTAAACGATTAAAGACAACACCGGATTCTCTGGCCGATTTCATTAAATCTATTGCTAATGGTGGAGATTTCTCAAAACCTAAAAACTTCAGACGATCATCATTGTTACTAAAAACAGGATCAGCAAAAACTGCTAAAGGGTTAGGAGCACTTTTACGATGAGCTAGCTCCTGCCTTATAACTGCTAAAACTGAAGCTGACGGTATAGATATCAATTCATGTTGATCAATCAGATAACCCTGATTAGAATTAATTTTTTCGCTATTGCTCAAAGCAGAAAAAGGAACATAATGTAAAGCTCCATCGGATACAATTAATATTCTTTTATTACCCAATTCTAAATTATCAGGTAAAATCAATTTTTTTAAAGCATAGCCAGATCTAACAGCCAGAGTCGCTCTTATCCTTTTGGCAGGAAATAGAAAAGATTGACGGAATTCTTTAACAGATTTTTCAATGGTAGATTCAGCAGGCAATTCATAAGCTTTTAAACTATGAGAGCTAACTAAATACAGATAACTTTGTTTTTCACCAAGAGCATATTCTAGCAAAATTGTATTAGAATCCAATAGCTTCTGGATTTGACTAAGATTTAAAATATTCGGTTGATTAAGGTTACTATAATGAGGATATTGAATTGCTATTTTTTTGAGAACTTCTTGATAATTACGTTTCAATTTTGTAGTATATGTTGTATCAGATAAATTAAGCTGCTGACTTTCAAGATTTGCTATTGATCTTTCTAGGAATTCCTTCTGCTCTAACAAGGATGGAGAAATTCCATTGGTGATTTTACCAGAACTTCGAGCTAAAATATCCAGTAAAGAACGAGCCTTAGATTTTTCACTAACATAGAGAGCTTTAGCATCCCATCCCTGTTGTGGATATTTTTTGTTCAACTGCATTAAAAGGTCTATATAAAAACGATAATAATCCTGTTTAGATGCCAAGAAACTGGTTCTCAAGTCATCATTTGTTACCTGAGTGCGTAAATTTTCAATTAAATTTATAGCTCTTTCAATAAATTCTTTGGCCTTAGATAGATTCTCATTATTTCGATAAACTAGAGCAATACTATAAAGAGAGATGGTTTCTTTGAGACGATCTTTAATTCTCTGGCGAATTGCTAGAGCTTGTTGATAATAATCAAGAGCATTTTTACTGTCATTTTGCAGTAAATAAAGATCTCCTAAGTTATTAACAGTGCTAGCTATTCCACTTTGATTTCCTAAATTTTGCCATAATTGAAGTGAATTTTTATAATTAGTTAGAGCAGCAGAAAAGTTTTGATTTTTACTGTCAATATAACCAAGATTATTTAAAATAGCTGCCTTTGCTCTTATAATTTCTGGACTAACTTGATTATTGAGTTGTAAAATTAGAGCTTCATATAAATTTAATGCTTGTTCATCGCCTTTATGCGCCTTCTCCAACTCACCTTGCTCTAAATAAACCTGGGCTAAATTATGATAAATAGCAGCCACATTAGCTTGATTACCAGAATCTTTAGCTAGATCTTGAGCCTTATTGTAATAATTAATTGCTTGTTCATATTCTCCTAAATCAAAATAAACCACAGCTATTTCATTGAGAGTTGATAGCTTACCAGTTTTGAATTTAATTCTTTGCCAAATAGCCAGAGCTAAATCTAAATTTTCTAAAGCATTTTGGTACTCACCTAACTTAGATTGGACTCGTGCAATTCCATTTAAACTAGAAGCCTCTAACTTTTGCTCCTTGAGGTAACGACTTATTTGCAAAAGCTGTTGATAGCAGTTGAGAGCTTGAGAATAATCTGCTAAATTAAAGTAAGTCAAGCAAAGAAAATTACGAGTGATAGACTCTTGATTGAGATTTTTGGACTTTTGCCATAATCTTAGAGCCTTTTCCCACTTAATTTTAGCTTTGTAATATCCACTTAGAGTACCTTGTTGATATTCTGCTAGAGCTTGATTGAATTCTACAGAGGCAAGTTCACTTGAAGAGTCAGTATATCCACTGCAATAGTATATGCAGCAACAAGCTAAAATCATTTTAGTAAAGCGAAGCAATATGAGTTTACGCATAGCTCAAGTTAACCTATACCTTCTAAAAGTTATTGACCTTGATAAATAATCATACTAAAGCTACTCCAATTAAATTGTTTGCTCAGTTGCTTCTGACAGCACTAGGGATTATTGTTGTTCCTTCGATTGCCCAAGGGCAAATTAGCAAAGCCGTCATACAAGAAGTCATTGACGGAGAGCAAGTATATATTCAAACCAAGCAGGCAAAAGTTAAAGATCAAGCTAATTTTGGTGAAGTAATTTCAACTAAAGAATCTAGAGCCGCAATATTATTCAACAACGGCGCTCAAGGGCGTTTGAGCGACAATTCCCAGGTTACAGTCGGTCAATGCGTAGATATAGAAAAAGGAGAGCTACTCATTAGTGGACCGGTCAATGGTTGTATTGATGGCCTAACAGTAGAGGTCAAGGGAACTTTATATCTTCTTAAAAAAAAGGATAATGATACTGGTACTATACAGGTTTTAGAAGGGACAATCCAAGTTAAAAATCAAAACAAACCAGGACAACTAGAGGTAAAAGCAGGCCAACAATGTGAAATATTGCGAGGTGTTTATGGTCCAGCTATCCCTATGTCACAAGAGGAAATAGTTACTATTCTTAAAGGTAAATTATTTAAAGATTTCCAAATTCCAGTCACAACAGATGATGCCCTTAATCAAGTTTGCTCAAAACTCCTACCTGGCTTGAGTTGTTCATCCTCTGGGTTGCCAAGCTATCCTTTACCATCAATTCCAGTTCCCCTACCATTTACCCTGCCTTACTAAATTTTAGATGACAATAATTCTACTTATTTAAACGCTGCACAGCGATCATAGTAATGTCGTCAAATTGTTGCGCTTGTCCAATATGTTCAGTAAGTTTATTAGCTATTTTTTCTACTAAATAAGAAGCAGATGGAAAAGATTCATTTACAACACTTATTAATCCTTCTGTATGAAAAAATTCGCCAGTTGGCGTTTTAGCATCTGTGACTCCATCGGTATAACCCAATAAAGTATCACCATAATCTAAGAAAGTTTCTTGGATTTTAAAATTGGCTCCAGGCATAATTCCTACAGCTGGACCCGTCCTTTTGAGGTTCTGGGTAATCTCACCTTTGGAATTGATAATAAAGACTGGCTCATGTCCACCATTAATATAGTTAACTTTGCCGGTTTTAACATTTAACACAGCAAAAAACATAGTAGCAAACATTGTAAGACTTCCATGATATTCAGCTACATATTCATTAGTAAGCTTCATAGCATTAAGAATTTCTGCATTGTAGTTAATAGGGTTAGATGCTAAATTTTGATCATAAATTTCTTTAGCAAATAAACGCATTAAACTACGAAATAATGCCATAAAAAGAGCAGCGCCAACACCTTTATCACAAACATCAGCAATGACTATTGCTACATAATCTTCATCAATTTGGAAGGCATCATAAAAATCCCCAGCCATTTGATAAGCAGGCTTGAAGTAACCTTGGACATTCCAACCAGAAACACCCACCTCATCTTGTGGCAGAAAATTGAGCTGCATCGTTCTGCCTTTGTCAATTTCACTATTGATTTGGGCAACATATTTTTTTTCTTTTGCTCTCAAATCCCTTTTTTCAATAGCAGTTCCAATTCTAGCTTTAAGTAGAATAGGATTAGATGGTTTGGGTAGATAGTCTTCCGCGCCTATTTTTAGACATTGCACAACAGTATCTATTTCATCGGATGCAGAGATCATGATAACTGGAATATCTCGTAAATTCTCGTCAGATTTTAATTGTTCAAGTACTTGATATCCATTTAATCCAGGCATTAATAGATCCAAAAGAATCAAATCATAATTACCAGCCTTAATCATATCTAAGCCCTGAATACCATCATTAGCTACAGATACTTGATATCCCTCTTTTTCCAGTTGTCGCTGAAATAAATCACGATTATTGTCATTATCATCGACAACCAAAACATGGAAATCGCTGGTCTTGATATCAGTATTTTTTATGATATCTGCTAGATTAATTGATCTTATTTCCTCAATTACTTTAGCCTTAGAGTACCCCATACCAGCATTGATCAATTCCTGTAGTCTGTGAATTGCTACATCGATTCTTTCAATATCAGAAGCGACTTCAGGTTCAGTTTCAACTTGTTTTAATTTTTGACTATCGAGAATAAGCTTTTCTATGGGAATAATTGCTTGAACTTTCATCTGATCAAAAAAGACTGAAAATTCCTCTAGAGATTTTAATTCTTTTTTATCGGATGTTTGCAAATATTTGTTAATAATGGACAAAAGATCATATCCGCTAGCATTTACTTCTTGAAGCTCTTGATAAAAATCAGTCTCTTTTTTATCAATAAGATCCTCCATGAGCATTTCACTGTAACCTATGATGGCATTAATAGGAGTGCGCAGATCATGTCTCAAAGCACTTATGGATTCAGTGACGTTGGCAGTATTTTCAGTAAAAGTCATAGCATTTAAGGATTTAAAAATTTTTCTATTTTAGAAAGCAGTCTCTCTAGCTCTATAGGCTTGGTATCATAATCATCACACCCGGCAGCTAATGCTTTTTGTTCATCACCGGTCATCGCATGGGCGGTCAGCGCAATAATTGGAATATGTTGAGTATCTGGATTTGCTTTTAATTCGCCAGTTGCAGTATAGCCATCTTTAACTGGTAGGCTTATATCCATCAAAATTAGATCTGGTTTTTCACTAATTCCCATACTGACACCTTCACCCCCATCGACAGCAATTAAAACCTCAAACCCTTTTCTTTTAAGGCGACGAGAGAGCATATCACGATTCATTTCATTATCTTCAACTAGTAAGACTCTGGGCATATATTTTCCTCAATTGTTATCTAAGTATAATCATTATAATTTATATCATTTTAATTGAGCAATTTCTCAACTTGATCTAAAAGAGATTTATAATCGTAACTTCCTTTTTGTAAAATATTGTCCACATAGCCTTTTAGTCTTTGGCGTTCTTGCAGTGTTAGACTTTTTGCTGTGATTACAACTATTGGTATCTTTCTCCATTGACAACTTTTACGAAGTTCTTCAATGAATTGAAAGCCATCCATTTCTGGCATCATCAGATCTAAGATAATTAAACTAGGTATTGATTTTTTTATTATTTCTAAAGCATTGATTCCATTATAAGCCTCTTTAATATTAATATCCATTTTTTCTAGCTGACTATGTAAGACATCACGATTAATACTCTCATCGTCAACAATTAAAATATAACCTCCACTTTCAGCAGGAAAATATTTCTCTAAGACCGATTTAATTTTTTCACCAGAAACTGGCTTGATTAAATAGTCGGATGCCCCAAGAGTATAAGCCAAATTTTTGTCATCCATAAAAGTACACATAATTACTGGTATTGCAGATAATTGTGGATCTTCTTTAAAGCGACTTAAAAGCATCCAGCCATCGACTTGGGGCATCATAACATCCAAAATAATGACATCTGGATGGTTCTCTTTTGCCAGTTTAAAACCTTCTTCTGAGTCAGTAGTTGAAATTACATTAAATCCTTGGGCTACAAAGGATTTTTTTATCAAATCTCCAGCAACAGGATCATCATCAATTACTAAAATAGTATTAGTATAGGATGAATTACCAATAGAAGTTTTGGATATTGCTAATTGTTTTTCATCTTTGACATTTGCTGGAAGATCAATGATGAATGTAGAGCCTTTACCCATTTCACTTTGGACAGTAACATCACCTCCCATCATTTGGCAAAATCGTTTGGTAATAGTTAATCCTAATCCTGTTCCACCGTATTTGCGCGTGGTAGAAGATTCAGCCTGGGAAAATGCTTTAAATAGTTTTAACAATTGTTCATCAGTCATTCCAATACCAGAATCAGATACTTTCATGGAAATCCAATCTTGAGAATCTTTGGTATGACGTTCAATAGAAAGGGTGATTAGACCATTAGATGTAAATTTGCTAGCATTACTGAGCAGATTGAAAAGTGATTGACGTATTTTAGTTAAGTCAGCATTCATAGTACCAATATTATCTGGTATTTCGAATTTGAGACCATTACCATTTTTCTCTATCAAAGGGGTTATTGTGTTGATTACTTCTTTAGCCATTTGATTGAGGTCAAAATCCTCTAGATATAATTCCATCTTCCCGGCTTCTATTTTGGAAAGATCAAGAACATCATTGATTAAACCTAAAAGATGTTTACCAGCATTTTTAATTTTTGCAAGATCTGAAATAAATCCTTCTTCACCCATATCTTGCGATTCTTCTTCGAGAATTTCACTATAGCCAATAATTGCGTTAAGTGGTGTTCTCAATTCATGGCTCATATTGGCAAGAAAAGTACTTTTAGTTTGATTTGCTACTTCTGCTTGTTCTTTTGCATGAACCAATTCGATTGTTCTTTCTTCTACCCGTTTTTCTAAATCACTATTGGCTTGGGACAACTGTATTAAAGTGCAATCTAGTTGAGCAGACGTTTCGTTAAAATACCTACCGAGTAAACCAATTTCATCATTGGAATTAACATTCACTGTTATATTGCGCTGTCCAAAAGACATCTTTTTAAGGGCTATGGTCAAATTTTTGATTGGCTTGAGTAGCAATTGAGATAAACCTAGAGAAATAAGAACCAAAAGAGGCAATAAAAATGCACCACCAAGCTGCAGAAGTTTAGTGATTCTATCAAGAGGCTCTAAAATCTCTGAATTATTCTGTTTTACTATTAATAACCAATTAATACTAACTGGTGGATTGGGAAAGCTAGATAAAGCTTTTATTTGAATTGGCTCATAAGCTCCTGCAACAGAGTTTCCCATATAGTCAATATAATTATTTATAGTACCTTGTTGATCGTTGCCATAAACATTGTCAACTAAAGAACTTTTGATTTTCTGAGTCAGAATTGTAGTGTTGAGTCCCTCTATCTCTTTGATGGAGTCTTCATCATAATGTATAGATTTAAGGTGTTTTAAATAATTAAGAGGATTTTCCAAAAATGGACGTGCATTATTGCGCATTGTTCTGTTGGCACCAACTAGTACTGCCTCGCCAGTCTTACCTAAACCAACATCACTCCAATTTTTGTTAAAAGATATTACATTGTTTAGTTCTTCAATATCTAATTGTAAAATTAGAGCACCAATGAACATACCCTTATTATTAATTACAGTTGTAGTAATGAAAGCTGCTGGATGATTTAAACTTGGAGGATATTTTGCAAAATCAATAATACTAGTATAATTTTTGTCATAGTTGTGTTTAAGAGTTTCACGAAAGGCTTTGCCAAGATTTGTATTTTGATATGGTCCATTTAACAAGTTAGTTGGAAAATCAACTTCTTTTTTTACTGTATAGAGAATCTGACCTTTAGGATTGACAATAAATAAATCATAAAATTGTAGATTCTTTAATTTATTTTTTAACAATTCCTGATATTTTTTATTAACAAGATTATATTGATTGATATTATTTGTAGATTCAAGAATATCTTTATTATCTGCAGAGTATGGATTGTTGGGTATATATTGATATTGGAGATATTGTTGTAATGGCGAAGAGGGTATATATTTATTTAGAGAAAAAGAAGAGATTGATTCATTACCATCTTTTGTAAGTTCAGGAAAGAACCTATTTTTGTAAAACTCGGAAAGTACATCTTTTTGTTTGGTAGATATAGTCTGATTATTTAAGCTATCATATGCTTTTTGAAAATCCGCAAAAGCATCAATAATATCACTATCCTGACCAAGTGTAAGAATCAATTTTTCAATATGAGTTAAATAAGATACAATTGCTTGCGCCTGAACATTCCTTATATTTACTAATTTTTCCAATGAACTTTTTAATAAGTATGAGTTTGCACTATTAAAAACAGTAAATCCAAATACCAAGGAAACTAGTAAAGCTGGCAACAATATAGATAAAAGAACTTTATAGAAGAGTTTGAGATTTTTAAAAAAATTAATCATTTTTTTCTCATTTGGAAAGAT
>CAISPN010000034.1 GCA_903887375.1 uncultured cyanobacterium | reverse complement strand
TCTAGCCAAACGCAGACCAAAACTCCAACAGTTGCACCCAAAATCATCAACAGCATGGGCAGGGGCATCCAGAAGAGCTTAGCAACTCCCTGTGAGAATCCTAAATCTTTGAGAGATTCGATAAAGGTTCCCTGTAAATCAATTCCTGTGTCCATCTAAATCAAGTTTAAGTTTAGGGTTTCTATCTTAGTTTAAAGTATAGCCTTCTCTGAGGAGCTATAGAAAAAACTCCAGTGGTTTTCTTAGCAAATAGAGCTGATCTTAACTTAGATCAGCTCTGGCAAAGTTAAAAAAGAACTAGTTTGCAGCAGAGGGAATGGGCTCAACTCTCACATTGAGACTAATTTTTTGACCATTGCGATCCAGAGTTATGGGGATTTGTTGACCTATCTCAGTTTTCTCTACCAGATCTTGGATTGAGCTAGGATCTTTAACTTCCCTATTAGCTAGGCTTTGGATCACATCACCTGGTTTGATACCTGCTTTAGATGAAGGTGAATTATTGGCAACATTAACCACTAAAACTCCTTTATCGGCCTTTATATTGATTCCTTTGGCTTGTTGCTGAATTTCCTGTTTAATCTCAGGATTAATTCCCACCATATAGATACCGAGATAGGCATGCTCAACTTTGCCTTTGGTGATTATCTGATCGGCAACTTGTTTGGCTTTATTAATTGGGATCGCAAATCCTATACCTTGAGCATGTTGAATGATTGCTGTATTAATTCCAATCACCTCACCCCTAGAATTGAGCAAAGGCCCACCGGAATTTCCTGGATTGATTGCCGCATCAGTCTGAAGAAAATCAACTCTCTTGTTTCCTTCACCTATATCGGAACTGTGACGACCAATAGCGCTGATAATCCCTGCTGTTACTGTATTATCTAAGCCTAAAGGATTACCGATAGCGATAGCCCATTCACCAGCTTGTAATCGATCAGAGTTGCCCAATTTAACAGTTGGCAGATTAGTAGCATTGATTTTGACCACAGCAACATCAGTCACTTTATCACCGCCTAATACCTTACCTTGAAGAGTTCTGCCATCTTTAAGGGTGACAGTAACCTTATCAGCTCCTTCTATAACATGGGCGTTAGTATAGATAAGACCATCGGAGCTGACAATCAAGCCAGAACCAAGTCCTCTTCTAATCTGTTTTTCGGGATTCTGAGGTACAGAACCTGCGAAAAAATGGCGAAATACAGGATCATTGAAAACTTCGGGCATCTCTGCCGATACAACCTTAGAAGCATTGATCCGCACAACAGCAGGACCGCTATCTTTGACAACTTCGGTAATAAAACTAGTAGGAGAAACTCCCGGTGGAATAGCGGCTGTGGCCGAATTATTGGGGACCTGCTCAGCTGGAGTAGATGAACTAATATTTTGCGAGCTTTTACTGTTAAGGACAGAAGAACCAAATAGTCCCAAACTGCCACCTAGTAAAAGCAAGGAAAGATAGGTCAAAAAAGATTTTCTCTGATTTGTCATAGTAGTTAGCCTTTAAAGCAAAAAAATAATTAGGGACAATTACAGTCTATATGTTTATAATTTAGACTTGCTATATGAACAACTGGTTACGATTTTACGAAAAAATTGTGTCAAACCCTTGCTCAAAGCATGAGAAAATCTGTGAAAAATCCAAGGTTAAAGGTATATCTGCCGTGTTGAAGAAATTTCCCTGGCCTTCATGGCTCCTTTTCTTAACAATATACGGAGTCTATGGGTGGATAGTAGGATCAGACAACTTGTTTTTGTCGCGCTTTGTCTTTGCTCAAATAAAGCTCTGGGGTGATAGTTCTTTCTTACTAGAGCATAAATCCTGGGTTGAAACCTTGATAAAAAGTATAGAGACATCCTTTATTTTTTTAGTTACACTTTTTTTCTCTGATTCCCTGCGAGTAATGAAAATTATAATCAGGAAACCCTTTTCTTCAAGTGTATTGACTTTTTTCTACATTTTACTTTGGTCCAGTTTAATCCCAGTGGTTTTTACTTGGTTTACTTACTTTGTTCGCTTTTTTATCATATTAGCTGGGGCTTTGTTACTAAGAATTGACCTGCAGCGCTATGGTTATAAACATTTTTCTATCACTTGGGTAGTTTGCTTAAGTGGAATACTATCTTTTATCCTTGGACTAATATTTTTTCAGCTGTGGGGAAATCATGCCGGAACAATCTAAATTCAATCCGCGGCAAATCATCATAATCGCAATGATGCTCGTTGGCTTTCTTGGTTTTGCTGTTGTGCCGCTTATTAGCCTTTTTAACAGCTCCAACAATAGTTCTCCAGCGCCAACAAACTTACAAAGTAGCAAAGAAGAATTAATCAAAAAATTCACTGAGCAGGAAAAAAGCTACCAGAAAATTTTGGAGCGCGAACCTAAAAATACTTTTGCACTTGAGCGCGTGACTGATGCAAGATTAAAAATGTATCAGCTTACTGGAGATGTGACTATGTTACAAAAAAGTCTACCAACTCTTGATGAACTAATTAAACAAAACCCTAAAAATCAAACCCTAGCTGCTCTAAAACACCAAATTGAAATAATGATAGACAGGGAGAGCAAAAAACCTGCACATTAGAGAATAACTTTGTTATGATGTTAGGGGTTAAATTGGGGCCGTAGCTCAGCAGGATAGAGCGAGCGCCTCCTGAAATATCGGGCACTCTGTCTAGGAAACTACAGGAGTGAATGTGGTCAAATTCAAGGAAGCCTAAGTCTTATCTAGATATGGTAATCTTGAGCCAAGCTTCGATGATTTCCCATTTCGAAGAAGGTGCAGAGACTGGTTGTGAGAACCCTAGGGAAGGTTTTGGAGATAAATAATCTCTCTCTCAACAGAAACGGCCACCACCTAAGGATTGTTTGATTATCTATGGTGAAGGAATAGTCCAGAGAGTGAGGAAACTCACACCAATCTGAAGCGCTAGGCCGCCAGTTCGATTCTGGCCGGTCCCGTTAACAAAAAAATATATTATCTTTTTTCATTGATAATCAGATGGCGTTTATCATCTGTTGCCACTAAACCCTGACGGTGAAATTCTCCCATTAGGCGAGTTACGGTAACCCTAGTTGTACCAATTGTGTTGGCAATATTTTGATGAGTTAGGCGTATACTTAAACGAGTATTACCATTAATACTTGGCTCGCCCAATTCTGTTTTAAGAAACCTTAATAGTTCAACCAAGCGATCTTCTACTCGTTTAAGTCCGGTAATGGCAAGTAGAGCTTCACTTTGGCGCAGACGAGAAACAACATGTTTAAGCATCAGACTGGCAAGGGTATTAGATCTCTCCAACTCCTCAACAGTGTACCATTTTAAATAAGTTTCCGAGAGAGCATTAGCACTATAGTTATCTATCTGGGTTAGCCACAGTCCAAAAAAAGCCTGAGAGATAGCCCATCCCAAAATAGTATCTTCCCCTTGGGCATCAATCTGGCTCAGTTGAACCACACCGCGACATATTTGCCATACACCTTGAGGATCTAAAGGAATTATTTCTCCTTTGTCATAGTAATGTAATCTTCTTCCATCAATGACCTGTTGGGGCATTGCTCCGAGCTTGAGCGCGATATTGTCTGTAAAGAGCATGTATATATTGGCCTTATATAATTAAGATTAATGCTATCTAGGTTACCATTGGTTGTCCAAAACTTTAAACTACTTTTAGGCAACAATAAAAATTGTGTTTGACTAAATTTTGAGGAAGTTGAAATGAGTACTTTAATCGCAATTGCTTACGATGATCAATTCAAAGCCGAAGAAGTGCGCTTGAGTTTGCGCAAACTTCAGGTTGAACATTTGATTGAGCTTGAGGATGCTGCAGTTGTAGTGAAAAATGAAGAGGGCAAAATCAAACTAAAACAAGCCATCGATTTGACTACAACAGGCGCGCTCAGTGGTGGTTTCTGGGGATTACTAATCGGCGTTCTATTTCTTAATCCACTACTAGGAGCAGCTGTAGGAGCAGCTGCTGGCGGAATTTCTGGAGCACTTACAGATATTGGAGTAGATGATAACTTCATGCGTGAATTGGGAGAAAATTTACCTGCAGGTAGCTCTGCCCTATTTGTTTTAGTTAGAGAAGTTACACCAGATAAGGTTTTAGCTGAAATCGCTCCTTTTGGTGGCAAAGTTCTAAAAACTTCACTCTCTAAAGATGATGAAACCAAACTTCAAGAAGTTCTGACCAATCACGGGTTAGTGACTGACAAACCCTTAGTCTAAGCAGTAACAGGTGTAGATTTAATTTATACTACACCTGTTAGATATAATCATTAAGCCACGCAAAATCAGTTCAAATTAAAATTTTGGGGTATCAATTTAATCTCATTTAAATTTAAAATTTGCACATCAGCCCCAGCAAGGGATTGGCAAGGAATATCGCCGCTGCCCCAACGTATGGCTATTATCCCAGCAGCATTTGCCATGCTGGCCATTTGAATGTCCATTTGGGAATCTCCCACCATCAGAGTATTTGCACAAGATACTTGTAATTTTTTACAAACCATCTCAAAGCAGATAGGATCAGGCTTAAGGCAACCCTGGTCAGCTCCTTGATATATTTCAATAAATTGGCTCAGTTGATGATCTTCTAAAAAGATCTCTATATCTCGACTACTGGCCGAAGAGAGAATAGCTAATTTCAAACCTCTTTGGTGCAGGTTGCTAATCACCTCATAGCAACCAGGAAAAATAACTGTTCTTTTTTCTATCAGATCTACTTCTTTAAATGCCTGTTGAACTAAATGTCTCGATTCTAGCCAACTTTTGCCCCTTTGAGCAACATGAGCGGCAAGGGCAATTTCATTTTCCAATCGAGAGCCTACTGCCATAAGTCCAGCTGGATTCAGTACATTATTGTGCATACCAAGTGAGCGCAAAATTGTCTCTTTAAGACCTGGTATTCTTCCTTCTAGCCAATGCGCAACATTGTTGGCCAAATCGCTCAACAACAAAATAGAATCTTCCAATGTGCCATCTTTATCGAAAATAATAGCTTGGATATCGCCAAAATTTTTATCTCTACAGTAAATAGTAGGCAAATTAAAAACCCTCTGTCTGAGGCCGAGGACCAACTGAACCAGGCTGATTGAGAAAAAGATTACCTGCTGCTTCGTTTTGGTAGATACAATCAATTTTGGGCTTGGCCTCTAATGGTCCGGTAAAGCCAAAAGTATTCATCCTATTTTTACATTCATTGACCTGTTCGGAGGTGACTAATTTCTGCTGCTCTAAAAGAGCCCAGTTGTTGCGTCGTAAAACACAGCCTGGAGCCATCAAAGGTTGTGTTACATAGACATTAAAAGGGTTAAAGGTGACAAAGACTCTGACATCAGTTACGATGGCGCTTGCTCCATATTGTATACATAGTTCAGCATTGGGAGCGCTGCGATCAATTACCTCTCTAGAGGCAACATTCTCCCTATCTAAACTGGCAGTAGAGCTAAAACCAATGCCTACTCCTACGCCCAAAATAAAGACACCACCTACAAGAGCTATTTTGGTATAGTCAGTTTTGTTGCCAGTGGAAGATTTACCTGGATAAGAAGAATCGTAGCGCTCTTGTTGATAGTCGTAGTCATTTCTAGGTTTGCGTTTCATTACTATATTAAGTTAGTGAGTATATTTGTCCGTCTATGAGCAATCTGGTGATACCCTTAGCTTTCAGATGTCCAGAGGTTTTGTGAAATATACTTCCATCGGGAACTTTAATGACACGCTGAGACCTGTTTGAAAATCTCTTGGCAACTTTGTGATTATCAAAAATAGGTAGGGTTTTTTGCTGAAATTCCTGGCTAGAGATTTTACCTAGTTGAGCAAATTCTCGCAATGGACGAGTTATTAGCTCGGCAGAGCGATCAATTACTAAATAGCATGTTTGGGGAAATGAAGCTACAGCAATCGGCAATACCTGTAAATTGATCTTATCGCCTAGAGCTGATGAGAAGAAGTTATCATCTTCTTGATCATCTTCTTGATCTTCATTTTCGTCCTCATCTTGATCGTCTTGATCTTCTTCAGTATCGAAATCTTCAAGTTCATCAACCGAAGGAAGCTCTAGAATAGGTTCTTCTTCCTCTTGGTGCTCTATTTTGCTGGTTTTGCCGGCTCTTTTTTTATTTAAAATTAACTGATCATACTCAGTTGCACTCAAATTGGCTTTGAGAACACGAGTGATCGTAGAAGTGCTCACATCAAAACGTTCTGCTAGCATAGAGCTTGTCAGATCGCTTTGACGATAAATCTGTATAATCTCTTCTTTTATTTGATCAGATAATTTCTTCATAAGGCTCAGCTACTTTTTATTATTACCAGACCCAGCATCTAAGTGATTGTAGGACTAATAAAATTAAAAAGCTTGCATACTCAAAGTATCGTTTAGTATTAAAGTTATTGATTTATTTTACCTTGAAAATTCTGCAGATATGGTAATTACACAGAGTCAACCTGCCATCTTAGTTTTAGCCGATGGAAGTTCCTACAAAGGGTGGTCGTTTGGTGCGCATGGAACAACCATTGGTGAGGTGGTTTTTAATACTGGCATGACAGGTTATCAGGAAGTCATAACAGATCCAAGCTACTGCGGGCAGATCGTCCTATTTACTTATCCTGAAATGGGAAATACTGGTGTCAATCCAGAAGATGAAGAATCTATTGCTCCCCATGTTAAAGGTGTGATTGCTCGCTCGATTGCTAAACGACCTAGTAATTGGCGCTCAACCCAGTCCCTGCCGGATTACCTGAATGATCACAAAATTCCCGCGATTTACGGAATTGATACAAGGGCAATCACTCAGAAAATTCGCTCTGCTGGAGCGATGAATGGCGCAATTTCTACCGAAATACTTGATATAGATGAATTACTAAGACTAATTCAAGATGCTCCCAGTATGTCAGGTCTCAACTTAGTTAAGATGGTAACGACTGATAAAGTTTACCAATGGTCATCTCCAACAGATAAACAATGGGAATTTGCTCCTGAAGCCCTTGACGAGAGCCAAGGTGAGCCATTAACAGTTGTAGCGATTGATTTTGGTGTTAAACGCAATATACTTCGTCGTTTGGCTAGTCATGGTTGTCGAGTTATAGTCGTTCCAGCTTCTACCAAGGCTGAAGATATTCTCAAATATGAACCAGATGGTATATTCCTATCCAATGGACCAGGAGATCCAGCGGCAGTTTTAGAAGGTATAGAAACAACCCAAGAGCTTTTAAAAGCAGGGAAGCCCACCTTTGGAATTTGTATGGGTCATCAAATTTTAGGTCTCTCTCTCGGAGCAGAGACTTTTAAGCTAAAGTTTGGCCATCGCGGACTCAATCAACCTGCGGGCAATCCCGATTCAGATTCTAAAGTCCAACAGATTGAAATAACTAGCCAAAACCACGGTTTTGCAGTTGCTCAAGATTCTCTATCTCAAACAGTTGAGATCACGCACTTTAATCTCAATGATCACACTGTTGCCGGTCTCAAGCACAAAGAGCTACCCTTTTTCTCTGTACAGTATCATCCAGAAGCCAGTCCTGGTCCTCATGATGCCGATTATCTATTTGCCGAATTTGTCAAACTGATGCGAGAAAAACGAGCATAAAAAAAATTAACCCCCTGCTTTTAAAGCTAGGGGGTTAATATTATCTACCAGAGCAAACCTTAGCCAAACTTACCAGAAGTAGAGGCAATTAAGAAGGCAGCATAGGTAAAGATATAGCCTACGGTAAAGTGAGCAAGACCGACAACACGAGCTTGAACAATAGAAAGGGCAACAGGCTTATCTTTCCAACGAACAAGATTCGCTAGAGGAGTACGTTCATGAGCCCAAACGATTGTTTCAATCAGTTCTTGCCAGTATCCACGCCATGAGATGAGGAACATAAATCCGGTTGCCCATACAAGGTGTCCAAAGAGGAACATCCAAGCCCAGACAGATAGATTATTCACTCCATAGGGGTTGTAACCATTAATCAACTGAGCAGAGTTAGCCCAGAGATAATCACGGAACCAGCCCATCAAATAGGTGGAATTTTCATTGAATTGAGCCACGTTACCTTGCCATACGCCAAGATGTTTCCAATGCCAGTAGAAGGTCAACCAACCTAGGGTGTTTAACATCCAGAACATAGCTAGATAGAAGGAATCCCAAGCAGAGATATCACAAGTACCGCCACGGCCTGGTCCATCGCAAGGGAAGGAATAACCGAAGTCTTTTTTATCGGGCATTAATTTGGAACCACGAGCATCTAGGGCACCTTTGACCAAGATCAAAGTGGTGGTGTGCAGACCTAAAGCAATGGCATGGTGGACTAAGAAATCACCAGGACCTATTGTCAGGAAAAGAGAGTTAGTACCGCTATTGATAGCAGATAACCAACCAGGTAACCATACCGCTCCAGTGGTAGAAGCTATACTATCAGAATTAGATAAGAGGGTATCAAAACCGTAGAGAGCTTTTCCAGAAGCTGCTTGAACGAACTGAGCAAATACAGGTTCAATCAAGATTTGTTTTTCAGGAGTACCAAAGGCAACTACTACGTCGTTGTGAACATAGAGACCCAAGGTATGGAAACCGAGGAATAGAGAGACCCAACTCAAGTGAGAAATGATCGCCTCTTTATGCTCAAGCATACGTGCAAGAACATTATCTTTATTGGCTTCTGGATCATAATCACGAACAAAGAAGATCGCGCCATGAGCAAAAGCTCCAACCATCAAGAATCCAGCAATATACTGGTGATGGGTATACAGAGCAGCTTGGGTGGTGTAGTCCTTAGCAATAAAAGCATAGGAAGGCAGTGCGTACATGTGCTGCGCTACCAGAGAAGTAACCACACCAAGAGAAGCCAACGCCAATCCTAATTGGAAGTGCAAGGAATTGTTGATAGTGTCATAAAGACCCTTGTGACCAGCTCCTAGAGCTCCACCAAAAGGAGTACCTTTAGGAGGATTGTGAGCGTTGAGGATCTCTTTGATACTGTGGCCTATTCCCCAATTAGTACGATACATGTGACCAGCAATGATGAAGATCACAGCAATCGCTAAGTGGTGATGGGCAATATCTGTCAACCAAAGAGCTTCTGTTTGTGGATGGAAACCACCGAGGAAGGTCAAGATTGCTGTTCCAGCTCCTTGTGAAGTGCCAAAAAGATGGCCAAGGCTGTCAGGGTCTTGAGCATATGCCCCCCAGTTTAAGCTCCAAAATGGAGCCAAACCCAATGGGTGTGGAGGAGTGGAAAGGAAATTATCCCAACCTACATGCTGACCGCGCGCTTCAGGAATAGCAACATGAACTAGGTGACCAGTCCAAGCTAGAGAGCTTACACCAAACAAGCCGGCCAAGTGGTGGTTGAGGCGAGATTCAGCATTTTTGAACCAAGCCAGACTAGGACGGAATTTGGGTTGTAAGTGTAACCAGCCTGCAAACAGGAACAAAGAAGCAAGAATTAAAAGGAATACTGCTCCTTGAAAGAGATCTTGGTTGGTTCTCAAACCAATGGTATAGAACCAGTGATAAACCCCAGAATAAGCAATATTAACTGGGTTAGCCGCGCCAGCTTGGGTGAAAGCATCTACTGCTCCTTTACCAAACTGAGGATCCCAAATCGCATGAGCGATAGGGCGAACGTTCAACGGATCTTTGATCCATTGTTCAAAGTTACCTTGCCAAGCCACGTGGAATATGGTGCCGGAAGTCCACAGAAAAATGATGGCTAGATGACCAAAATGAGAGGCAAAAATCTTCTGATAGAGATTTTCCTCGGTCATCCCATCATGAGACTCAAAGTCATGGGCTGTGGCAATCCCGTACCATATTCTTCTGGTTGTGGGATCTTGTGCTAGATCCTGGCTAAATTTTGGAAATTTAGTTGCCATAGCTGTTTAGGAAATTCTCCTACTTTATTAAATGAGGCCAGACTGACAATTGTTGTTCTCTAGATTAGCCAATCTGAAAAGACTTCAGACTGGCTTGAAAAGATTTAGCCAATTGATATACTTCTGGCTAAGAAGAAGGCCCAAGTGGTTACGATTCCCCCTAGCAGATAGTGTGCTACACCAACAGCACGACCCTGAATAATACTCAGAGCGCGAGGCTGTATAGCAGGTCCTAAGTTCAGCTTGTTATGTGCCCATACAATTGATTCAATCAATTCTTGCCAATATCCACGTCCGCTAAATAGGAACATCAGACTGAAAGCAAAAACGAAGTGACCAGCAAGGAACATTATGCCGTAAGCAGAAAGAGCTGAACCATAGGAGTTGATTACCTGAGCAGCTTGTGCCCAGAGGAAATCTCTCAACCATCCGTTGATGGTAATGGCACTTTGGGCAAAATTACCAGCCGTGACATGGTTCACTGTTCCGTCAGGATTTACAGTACCCCAAACATCAGACTGCATTTTCCAACTGAAGTGGAAAATCACAATTGAAAGAGAGTTGTACATCCAGAACAGACCTAGGAAAACATGGTCCCATCCAGAAACTTGACAAGTACCTCCACGTCCTGGTCCATCGCAAGGAAAGCGGAAACCTAGAGTAGCTTTATCTGGGATCAGACGAGAGCTACGTGCGTAGAGAACCCCTTTCAACAAGATCAGTACAGTTACGTGAATAGTGAAAGCGTGGATGTGGTGAATTAGAAAGTCAGCAGTTCCTAAAGGAATTGGAGCTACAGCAACTTTTCCAGCCACAGCAATAGTGGCTCCACCAAAAGCATAGCTAGCAGGAGCTACTGCATTTAAAGCGGTTGTACCGGGAGCAGCTGCATGTAGGTGTTGAACCCATTGAGCAAATACAGGCTGCAGTTGAATTGCCGTGTCGGAGAACATATCTTGGGGACGTCCCAATGCACGCATGGTGTCATTGTGAACATACAGACCAAAACTATGGAAACCGAGGAAAATACATACCCAGTTCAGGTGGGAAATGATCGCATCGCGGTGACGTAAAACGTTATCTAGAACGTTACCAACGTTTTTGGCTGGATCATAGTCACGTACCATAAAGATAGCAGCGTGAGCACCTGCTCCAACTATCAAGAAACCGCCTATCCATGTATGGTGAGTAAACAGGGACAGTTGAGTTGCGTAGTCGATAGCTTGATAGGGGTAAGGAGGCATAGCATACATATGCTGGGCCACAATGATGGTCAAAGAACCGAGCAAAGCCAAGTTTATAGCCAGTTGAGCATGCCAAGAAGTGGTAAGGATCTCGTAGAGTCCTTTGTGTCCTTGACCACTGATCAACAGTGGATCTCTGTGAGCTTCGAGTATTTCTTTGATACTATGACCTATGCCCCAATTGGTGCGGTACATATGTCCGGCAACCAAAAAGAGAACAGCAATAGCTACATGGTGGTGAGCAATATCTGTCATCCAGAGACCACCAGTTACAGGATTCACCCCGCCTTTAAAGGTCAAAAAGTCAGAGTATACAGACCAGTTCAAAGTAAAAAAGGGAACAATCCCTTGGGAGAAACTGGGATATAACTCAGCCATCAAGTCCTTGTTAAAGAGAAATTCATGAGGCAAGGGAATATCTTTGAGAGCTGTGCCGCTATCTAAGAGCTTATTTACAGGTAGTGAAACATGAATGAGGTGACCTGCCCAAGACAAAGAACCTAGACCCAAAAGTCCGGCTAAGTGGTGATTGAGCATTGACTCAACATTCTGGAACCACTCCAGTTTAGGTGCGCTCTTATGGTAGTGAAACCAACCCGCAAACAACATTAAAGCTGCTGCAACCAAAGCACCAATTGCTGTGACGTAGAGCTGGTAACTATTAGTAAAACCAGAAGCTCTCCAGAGGTAGAACAATCCAGAGGTGATCTGAATTCCACTGAAGCCGCCGCCTACGTCTGCATTAAGAATACCTTGTCCAACTACTGGCCATACTACCTGAGCACTGGGTTTAATATGAGTGGGATCAACTAGCCATGATTCGTAGTTGGAAAAACGAGCGCCATGAAAATACATACCGCTCAGCCAAACAAAAACTACCGCAAGGTGTCCAAAGTGAGCACTGAAGATCTTCCGAGAAATATCCTCTAGGTCACTGGTTTGGCTATCAAAATCGTGAACGTTAGCGTGAAGATTCCAAATCCAAGTAGTGGTTTTTGGACCCCTAGCCAAAGTTCGGTCAAAATGGCCCGGTTTTCCCCACTTCTCAAAGGAGGTGGGAACAGGATTTTTGTCCACGGCTACTTTGACTTTGGCCTCTTTGGATGGAGGACTTGCTGTCATGAGGCTTCTCCTCGTCCTTAAAACATGAAAGAGTTTTGCTATGAGGATAGTTAAGAAAGAATATCAAAGTGATTTTGATAGCTTCTCAACTCTTGGTTAAATTCCAAGTTTTTTTCTTGAAGACATTTAACTGCCTTGTTTCCGGGAAAATTCCCAGAAAGGCTTGTCTTAATGTAAAGAGTTGATTTTTCTAAATTTTGTAGAACCAACCAACTCAGCAGATAGAGCAAAAGTACGGATTTTCACCCGCTCAGTATCTAAAAATGGGTTTATTTAGATACCGACCCATCTCTTTATAAACAAGATTTGGACTAGGAAGCTCTCTACCATTAGTTGATGATAAGACCTACTTTAGTTACCCGTTAGTTATCCTTAACAATAATTAAAATTCCCTAAAGTTTGAGCAAAATTGCTAGAGAATAGATAGAGTATTAATGAGTTGTCACAAAAAAGCTGGAAATTATCTAATGGGAAGCCTTTGTAAATACCTGTTTGTTTGTTTGCTTGCTTTGAGTCTAGTTGCCTGTAATGGAAAATTAGAAACATCCAAACTAGTTCAAGAGCAAGCTGACAGTGTGATTCCAAAACAGGGGAAAATTACGGAAGTCTCCCCACCTGAAGTTATCCAACAGCTTCGTCTGGAGATAGACTCTTTATATCAGCCTCAAGTTTCTATAACTAGCCCTGCCAAAGATGCTGTCCTAGAAGATAGTACTTTATCTGTGGCAGTCGATGTCAAAGACCTCAAAATATTCCAGAGCAAAGATTTAGGTCTTGGTCCTCATTTAGAGCTCATTGTTGACAATCAAATTAAACGCTCAATTTACTCCACTAAAGATCCTGTTGTCCTGGAAAACTTGGCACCAGGAACTCATACATTGAGGCTCTTTGCCGTTAAGCCTTGGGGTGAAAGTTTTAAAAATGATGGCGCATATGCCGAAACTACTTTCCATCTTTACAGCAAAACCGGAGAAAACGCTCCAACTCCAAGCCAACCTCTTTTGACTTTCAATCAGCCCCAAGGTATTTACATGGGAGAGCCTGTTTTATTGGATTTCTATCTCACTAATGCTCCTTTACACTTGGTGGCCAAGCAAAGTGAAGAAGATGCCATAGAAAACTGGCGCATTAAGGTAACAACTAATGGCGAAACCTTTTACTTGGATCGCTGGGAGCCTATCTATCTAGCTGGTTTTAGTAAAGGTAAAAATTGGGTTCAGCTAGAATACATCAACGAAAAAGGTATACCCATCACTAATGCCTTTAATACCACTGTACGGGTCATTGACTACCAGGCAGATGAAACTGATCCTCTTTCAAGACTTATGCGCAATGAAATCCCCATCGATCAAGCCCGCGCTATAGTCGATCCTGATTACCAAAAACCATTACCAGCAGAACCGCAAGAGCCTGTTACCCCTGAGATAGAAGAGCCGCCTTCTTCTACTACCACAGCAGAACCGCAAGAACCTGTTACTCCTGAGATAGAAGAGCCGCCTTCTTCTACTACCACAGTAGAACCGCAAGAGCCTGTTACTCCTGAGATAGAAGAGCCTACTAAAGCACCAGCACCAGCACGTCTTTTCTTTTCTTAGAAACTAGAACTACCTTCTAAGAGCGATGTAGCAGGATATTGGCAGTCGCTTGATTCTAATTCAATCTGGAGCTGCTCGAGAGCCTCTACAAAATCCTTAATCCCTTGAAACTGCCCATAAACTGAAGCAAATCGTACATAAGCAACTTCACTTTCTTTTTTGAGCTGAGCAAGAACTAGTTTGCCTATTTCCTTACTTGTAATTTCCTTTTCAGTCTTTTGTTGAAGATAACCTTCTATTTCTTCAACCAACCTCTCTAAACGGCTATGAAAAACACCTGTTTTCTCACAGGCACGAACCATACCGCGCAAAAGTTTAGAACGATCAAATAGTTCCTTG
Source organism: uncultured cyanobacterium (assembly GCA_903887375.1). GTDB lineage: Bacteria > Cyanobacteriota > Cyanobacteriia > Cyanobacteriales > Microcystaceae > CAISPN01. The sequence goes on along the minus strand of CAISPN010000034.1, from coordinate 76,629 downwards.
GATCCATCTTTTTTTAGAACAATAATTGGTATGAATTCAATCCTTTCATAGGTTGTAAAACGGTGTTTACAATTGAGACATTCCCGACGCCGCCGAATACTCTCTCCTGCTTCAGCAGGGCGAGATTCTAAAACTCTGCTTTCTTTATACTGACAATGAATACATTGCATAAATAAACAAAAAATTCATTTTTATTTATATATAGCAAAAATAGAGCCGTAATTACACGGCCCTATGGCATAGGTTGAAAAATTGTAACAGATTATTTATCTATTTTTCAATGCGGGGTGGCTCACGAAAGGCGATAGCAAAGAAAAGAACCGCAAGAGCCATGGCTAAAATAAGAATGTAAGCTACACTTTCCATAAAACTGCCTCAAATGTTTTGTTCAAAAATATGGTTGAGAAGATCAAGACTGGATGAATAATTCACCTTACTAAAAATAGCTTAACAAAAAATGGGAGCCCGTAGACCCCCATTTTTTTAAGATTTAGTTTCAGATAGAACCTGATGCTAAATTACGCTTCCTTCTTACGAGTTGAGAAGTCACCAACTTTTTGGAATAGACCCCATTCAACCTGCTCTTGCAGATCCTCTTCAACCCCAGCAAAAACATCCCGAAATAGAGTACGGGAGCCATGCCAAATATGACCAAAGAAGAACAACAGAGCAAATACCGCATGACCAAAGGTAAACCAGCCTCTTGGTGAGGTACGGAATACCCCATCAGAGGCTAGAGTTTCACGGTCAAATTCAAAGGCTTCACCCAATTGGGATTTGCGTGCAAACTGTTTAACAGTAGGAGCATCAGTGAAGGTTTTACCATCTAAGGCACCACCATAGAAGCTAACTGATACGCCATTTTGCTCAATACTGAGTTTTGATTCAGAACGACGGAAAGGAATATCAGCACGTACTGTACCACTACTGTCAGTTAAGATCACAGGGAAGGTTTCAAAGAAGTTAGGCATACGGCGAACATTGAGCACATCGCCATTTTTGTCTTTGAATACAGCATGGCCAGCCCAGCTCTTAGCTATACCATCGCCACTGTCCATCATGCCAACACGGAAGAGACCGCCTTTGGCTGGACTGTTGCCGATATAGTCATAGAAAGCGAGTTTTTCGGGTATTTTTGACCAAGCTTCAGAAGGGGTTTCTCCTTCAGCTAGACCAGCTTCCACGCGGCGCTGAATTTCCTGTTGGAAATAACCCTTATCCCATTGATAGCGAGTAGGTCCAAATAATTCAATTGGAGTAGTCGCACTGCCATACCACATAGTCCCTGCTACTACAAAAGCAGCAAAGAAGACAGCAGCGATACTGCTAGAGAGAACTGTTTCGATATTTCCCATTCTGAGTGCCTTATAGAGACGCTCAGGTGGACGTACAGTCAGGTGGAATAATCCTGCAATAATTCCTACAATACCGGCTGCTATGTGATGAGCAACAACACCACCAGGATTGAAGGGGTTAAATCCTTCTGGTCCCCATTCTGGTGCTACTGGTTGAACATGACCAGTTAATCCGTAAGGATCAGATACCCACATACCTGGACCCCATACACCTGTCAGATGGAAGGCTCCAAAACCGAAGCAAGCAAGGCCTGATAGGAATAAATGAATACCGAACATCTTGGGTAAATCCAAGGCAGGCTCACCGGTACGTGGATCTACAAACAGATCCAAGTCCCAATAAACCCAGTGCCAAACAGCAGCTAAGAAAAGTAAACCTGAGAGAATGATATGTGCAGCAGCTACTCCCTCAAAAGACCAAAAACCTGGATCAACTCCTGTTTCTCCAGTGATGCTCCATCCTCCCCATGAACTGGTGACACCCAAACGTGCCATAAAGGGAAGTACGAACATTCCTTGTCGCCAAATAGGATTGAGAACTGGATCACTAGGATCTACTGTTGCCAATTCGTAAAGTGCCATTGACCCTGCCCAGCCTGCTACCAAGGCGGTATGCATCAGGTGGACTGAAATAAGTCGCCCGGGATCATTAATGACGACTGCGTGAACTCTATACCAAGGTAGTCCCATTGACTACATTGCCTCCAAAGATTAAGTAAGGTTTTTTGTTATTGACTTTTAGAGCTTATTTTGACGGAATGTAGCACCCAAAGAGTGCCATTACCCTCTAAAAAGGTAGTATTACAGATTTTACCCCAATTACAAGACTTCAGAGAAGATGATCTGAGGTTTTTGTGATTAAAGCTAAATTGTCTCTTGTTCTGAGATCTTTGGTTCTTCCATTTGATCTAATTGATCTAATGTTGTTTCATTTGTCAATGGCTCTAGTTCACTAGTCTGTTCTAGAATTGTTTCTTCAGGCTGTTTTTCTGTACCAACAGCTATCCTCCTTGGTGGAGGTAGAACTTTACCACTTCGTACTGGAGCAGGTAAGATTTTTTCATTTTTTTTGGGTTTTTCTGAAGTTTGATCAATTGAAGTTTTCTCTCTGGGTCTAAATTCTCTTGTTGAATCTTTTTTTCCTTTGTCTGAGTAAGTTTTACGAGTCGAGTCAGTTGCAGATTGGATTCTGGGAAGCTCCCATGGTATTCCTTTTTCTGTAATTTTTTTTGGCTGTCCTCCAACTTCTTCTAGATCAACTTCTAGTTGGTCTAGTTCAGCAAGTTTTTTGGCTTTTTTTTCTAGTAGAGGTGCTGAAAGTTCTGATTCTTTGATATTAAAACTGACCTCTTTACCATTGGCATTAGAAAATTTTACTTGTAATGTTTTTTTGTTGATAACTACCAGCTGGCCCTGGATCACAATCTTGATTCTCCTTAAACTTATTGGATTATTTAATCTAACCGAAAGAACCCTGAAACATCATATCACCAAAAAAAATTACTTAGCATACATTTCTCTTGCGCTGCTCCGAGATGATGTAAAGTAAATGTGAGACAGTTAGAACAAATTATTACAGTTGCAACATGGCTTATCAGCGAGTTTTACTTAAATTAAGTGGAGAAGCCCTGATGGGGGATCTCGGTTATGGAATTGATCCTAAAATTGTCGATGATATTGCCGAAGAAATTTCAGAGGTTGTCAGCCTGGGTGTTCAACTATCCATAGTTGTTGGTGGTGGTAACATTTTTCGAGGAGTCAAAGCTTCAGCCGGAGGCATGGACAGGGCTACTGGTGACTATATTGGCATGATTGCAACAGTCATGAATGCTATGACTCTTCAAGATGCATTAGAACGTCGAGAAATTCCGACTCGAGTTCTGACTGCTATTGCGATGCAAGAGGTGGCTGAAACCTACATACGTCGCAGGGCAATTCGCCATTTGGAAAAAGGCCGTGTTGTAATTTTTGGTGCAGGTTCAGGTAATCCGTTTTTTACCACAGACACAACAGCCGCTTTACGAGCTGCCGAGATTGATGCTGAAATAGTATTGAAGGCTACTAAAGTTGATGGCATTTATGACTGTGACCCCAATAAAAATCCGGATGCACGTCTCTATAAAAGTCTCAACTACGCGCATGTTCTCAGTCATGATCTTCGTGTTATGGATGGGACGGCCATTGCCTTATGCAGAGAGCAAAATATTCCGATTCTAGTTTTTAATTTATCGGTACGCGGTAATATTGTCCGCGCTATCAAGGGTGAGACTGTTGGTACAATTGTAGGAGGAGTTTGTGAAGTTAGCTGAAGTTAAAGACAATATGCAAAAAAGTATTGAAGCTACTCAGCGGGCATTCAATACCATTAGAACTGGCAGAGCCAATGCGTCTTTGCTAGATAGAATCACAGTAGATTACTATGGAACCGAGACGCAGCTTAAGTCTCTAGCAAACATCAGCACGCCTGATGCTACTACGATTGCAATTCAGCCCTATGACAAAAGCAGCATGGGGCAAATTGAAAAAGCAATTTCAATTTCCGATCTTGGCCTTACTCCTAATAACGACGGTCAAACCATTCGGTTAAACATACCACCATTAACCGAACAACGCCGCAAAGAATTAGCCAAACAAGCCTCCAAATTAGCCGAAGAGGGTAAAGTCGCCTTGCGCAATATTCGCCGAGATGCGGTTGATGCTGTTCGTAAGCAGGAGAAAAATCGAGAAATCTCTGAAGATGAAGCAAGAGACCTTCAAGAGCAAATTCAAAAAGTCACTGACCAATACACAGAAAAAGTAGAAGAACTGCTATCTAGCAAAGAGAAAGAGATTCTCACTCTTTAGATTAGAACAAAAGTCAAGATTTCTAAGTAAAATTACTGCCTGAAAAAAAAGGTTCAAATTTTTTCTCAGTAAAATTACTGAATTTTGTCTAATTTGTCTAATTTGGTCTAAAATCTTACTTTTTACATACCGACAAAAATATCTCTTTGTCATAAAGTAGATCTAGTAGCTTCTTTAATGTTCTGGGTTGCGTTCTAAGTAAAATTTTGATCTGTTTAGTCGTGAGTTGCCTCTACAAAAGCTAATCCCTAAAAACAAGAGCGATAATTAACTCTTGATTTATGGTTGCCCGTAAGGCAATTCTTTTTTTCTTAATTTTTTATTTTTTGAGAACTGACACATAACAGCTATGAACTTTCGGTTTAAGATGATAGAACCGGGAGGTCTTTGACTTATTTGCATTGTGCTATTGCCCTGGGGAGTAACCTAGGAGACTCTTTGAACTATCTAGAAAGTTCTCTGCAAGAGCTAGATAAAAGCCCTTATATAGAAGTAGTTCTTTGTTCCAAATGGTATAAAACTAAAGCAGTTGGTGGGCCTCGGCAGCCTGACTATCTCAATGGTTGTGCCATTTTAAATGTTAATTTATCCCCAAAGGAATTACTGCATAAACTCCAAGCTGTAGAAGAGCAATTTGGCAGAGTCAGGGATATACATTGGGGTCCTAGAACTTTAGATCTTGATCTTTTACTCTATGGAGACGTAATTGTTGATTGCCCTGATTTACAGATTCCTCATCCTCGGATGAAGGAGAGAGATTTCGTTCTGCTTCCGCTAAATGAGATCGCCTCTGAATGGATCGAGCCGCTCTCAGGTAAAACAATCAGAGAACTTTTAGGATGCCTATCTCTTAAAAATTGCTAAAATTATGAGCCAATCAATTGAATTAATACAAAATCGCCTATTGTATCGAGGACGTAAGTTTGATTTTGCCGTCGACCGTCTTCGTCTACCCAATGGGATAGAAGGTGATTGGGAATATATCAAACACCCCGGAGGGGCTTTAGCTGTACCGATTACCCCTGATGGCAAATTAGTTCTGGTAAATCAATACCGCTTCACCCTAGGGGCAAGGATTCTAGAGTTTCCAGCCGGGACCATAGAAGCCAAGGAAACACCCGATCAAACCATCTCTAGAGAACTCGAGGAGGAAACAGGCTATAGGTCTAGTCAATGGAGATTTCTTGGAAAATTCGCCCTAGCTCCCGGCTACTCAGATGAGTATATATATTTTTTTTTGGCAGAAGGATTAGAAAAATTAGAGCAGCCCCCCGCACAAGATGAGGATGAAGATATCGATGTTGTTTTGATGACAAAGCAAGAGCTAGAACAAGAGATCTTAAAAAGTGAAAAGGTTGATGCTAAAACTATTACAGCTTTTTATCTGGCCAAGCCATTTTTAGGTTAACAATTCTTTTTTTTGTAACACCCTATGTTCATTGACAAATTTAGGAGTTGTTCACGACAATGATTTTTACCGTTGGAGTCAACTATCAATTATGAGTATGGAAAAATTCATCAGCGTTATAACAGAGATTCCTGAAGAACTACATGAATCACTCAAGGGATATTTGGAAAATCATCCAACTTGGGATCAAGATCAAGTCTTTGTAGCTGCATTGGCTAAATTTCTGCTTCAAGAAAGCTCTAACCAAGACGGCTCGGTAAACTATAGTGACTGGAAATGCGCAAGGATATATCTAGAAACCCATTTTCGCTAATGAGTCTAGTGATTCCTCAATTAATTGTGGGACTAGGTAACCCAGAGAACAAATATGAAGGAACAAGACATAATATAGGCTTTGCAGCAGTTGAACAAATTGCCAGCAAATGGAATTATTCTTGGCAGGACAATCGTCGCTTTACAGGGTTAATTAGCGAAGGAATTGCACCTAATAAACAGAAAGTTCGCCTTCTCAAGCCCTTGACCTATATGAATCTTTCCGGGCAATCGGTCAGAGCCGCCATTGATTGGTACAAATACTCTCCAGAAACTGTACTTGTTATCTATGACGATATGGATTTACCTGTAGGGAAGATGCGTATGCGTTTGGCAGGCTCTGATGGTGGTCATAATGGAATGAAGTCGATTATTGCTCATCTGGGAACTCAAAAATTTCCCCGCTTACGCATAGGCATAGGTAGAGGAAACAAAGAATCTATAAACCATGTATTAGGGCGCTTTAGCCAAGCCCAAGATCAGATCATCTCTAAAGTTTTGGCACAGACAGTAGATTGTATAGAAACTAGTTTATTTGAAGGTGTAGAAAAGGCGATGAGTCTTTATAACAACAAAATAATAGAAGAAAACAATCAAATATAACGTCGAAGAACTTCTTGAGTTTTCTTGCCAGTAGTATGCCAGCTCAATTGAGCGGCTCTCTCAAGTCCCAGGCGACTCATTTTTAAGCGCAATTGCGAATCAGCTAGCACAGTTACTAGAGCCTCAGTGATAGATTGAACGCTGTAAGGATCAACAAGTAACCCAGCATCCCCAACCACCTCGGGCAAGGCTGAAATATTAGAAGTAATCACTGGTGTACCACAGGCCATGGCTTCTAGAGCTGGAATACCAAACCCCTCCCAAAGACTGGGAAAGACCAAAGCTTGAGCCCCACTATAAAGTGAGGGCAACTGTTGATAGGAAACATAATTCAGGAATTTTACCTGTTCCTGCACACCATGAGATTTAGCTAGTTCCAGCAACTTGGGACTATATCGAGGATCTGGGGTGCCCACCACATATAGTTGGTAATCACCTCTTTGAGGTAAGGCGGCAAAGGCAGCAATCAGACGGTGCAGATTTTTATAGGGATCTTGACGGCCAACATAGAGAAAATAGGATCCTTGAGAGAGTGGGGTTTGTGGTCTAAAATGAGTAGGATCATAACCTAGGGGAATTGCCGTAATCTTTTCTGGCTCAATATGATAGTAATCAACTATATCTTTGGCCGTTGCCTGGGAATTGCAGATAATATGCAGAGCATTTTTTAAAACAATCGGGGCATAGTGACGAAAATAATGTGAAAGAGGAGATGTCAAACTAGGAAAACGCAGCGGGATCAAATCATGTACCATCAATACTGTTCGACATACTTGACCTAGGGGAGCTTCAGGCAGGGGTGAAAATAGCAAAGTCCCCCCTAGTTGCTGGTAAATTTTTGGTACTTGAAATTGAGTCCAAAGCAGACGAGAAAAATGCCCAACCTTGCCCTGCAAAGGGGTCATATTAGAGGCAATGGGATAACAATTAAAATCTGGGTATTCTCGACTAGTAAGCAGTGTAGGATTGAGTTGCTTAAGATATGGAATGATATTACCTGCGTAGGTGGCGATCCCGGTGGGACGATCAAAAAGAATCGAAAGATTGACAATCAAATGTTGGTTGAGCACAGCTTACTAATAGCGTTAATACTATTTTGCATTGGTTCTAGAAATTCTTCACTGGTAGTAGCTATGGTACGAACAACATTTAGCTCCATTTTTAACTTCTCTAGATGAAATTCCTGTTGATCAATTTCCCTGCGCTGGCTATTTTGTTGCTCGAGTGCTAGTTGATAATCAGAATTAAGTCTTTCTATAGATTGAACCAAATTGGTTATATCTTGTTCTGTTTTGTTCCAATATTGCTTGAGGGTATCTTCTCTAGAATTTAATTTTACCAGAACAGTTGTCAAGTCAATCTTTTGCTCGCATTTTCTCCCTTGCCTTAGACGCACAGCAGATATATATTGAATCAATACATAATGCTTTTGTCTGACTGTGCGCTGCTGACCTATCAAGGTATCTTCGAGCATTTTTTTAACTTCTTCTCGATCTAGAATCTCTCTTTCTATCGAGTTTTTTTCTGAATCAGAAGAATTGATATATCTGATATAAAGTTCTTCTAAAGATTCTGATTCAGTCATCAATTCATCTTCTTGATCTTTTACAAAAAGCTCAAGTTCTTTTAGTTCAACTTCTAAATCATCGACTATTTTTTGTAGTTGTTCTAGATTACTACTTTCAATTACTTTATGATCTACGCTCTGCTCAGAAATCTCAGCTATTGGGTAACCTGCATCGGCTAAAGCATAGGTCAAATTGACTTGGGCTTGTTTGAGAGTTTGGATCTGGAAATAGAGTCGGCCAAACCCCTGCTGTTTGGACATCAATAAGATCTTTTGTTCGGACAAACGAACTTTGAGCTGCTCTATTGTTTTATCAAATGAATATAACTTTTGTCTTTGCTGCTGTAGGATTTCTTCCTGTTGGGCAATAAGAGCGCAGGAGTGATACAGTTCTGTTTTCTTTTGCTCCAATTGACGCCATTGGCCATCCAAAAAATTTTGAGATTGCCCTAATACCAACAAAAGATCGGCTGGAGCAGAACTCTGTTGGGTTTGTATTTGCTCTCTTTGCTGCCTTAATTGCTCCCATTGATGGTCTATTTCGCGGCGCTCGTCGGCAATGGTTTGATATTTTTCTGCCAAATTCTCTAGCTGCTCATACTGAGACTCCAAGGCAATTTGTCTATCGGAGAGCTCTTGAGATTGGATTTCTAGAGAACTTTTCCAACGATCTATTTCTTCTTGCTGCTGCTTCGATTTTTCTAAAAGACGCGATAATTTTTGCAGCTGCTGGATTATCCCATTACTAGCAAGCTCAGGTGAACCTTGAATCTGTCGATTACTGTTGAGGTTGAGCATCAACAAAACACCTTCGCCAAAAGGTCCAATCTCCTCAGAGATGAGTAAATCCTCATTGGGTGTGTTACTCCAACTTTGATCAGTGTTTTGTTTTGCCAGTAGTCTTAATTCAGTTTTCCAACCCGATATAAATCCTCTAGTCTGCTTTTTAATTTCTACCAAAAAGAGCATCTCGGGCTACTATCCTTTTGAGGTCTTACACTTGTATAGAATTATACTTCATTCCAAAATAATATTTCTCAGCACTATACTATAAAACAAAAATACACCCCCAAAAATGAGGATGTATTTTTATTTATTTTATTTATTTGTAAAGCTCAGTAGCTAAACGGAAAGCCAAAATTCCAGGAAAAAGAGCAATTACAAGAGCTGTGAGAACTTGAGTTTCTGTGATAGGCATAGGTTAACGACTCCTTAATAAAAAAACACTAAATCTACTTTCTGCTATCGCGGCCAATTAAGCCAGTGTCTTGTTACAAGTTGAAATAATTTACCTCCACACTAACCTAAAATAAACAACCAGTGAGCATGCCTAACATCAAAATAAAACCAATAGTCACATTTTGGGCAAACATACGTCCATAGTCAAGAGGAACTAATTGAGAATATTTGAGCTGTATATATTGCCAAATCCAGATTATGCTGGCAATAATCCAGGCAGGCCAAAAACTCCAATTGAGTTTAAGCACGATTGCCATTAGAGCCAAAAAAATTGCACTCAACGCATAGAAGAAGATAATAGCTTCGGGGGCAGATTTACCAAAAAATAGAGCCGCTGAATTGACCCCTATTTTGCGATCATCATCCCTATCAGCCATCGCATAGACCGTATCAAAGCCCAATGTCCAGGTGATAGTAGCTAGCCATAGCAATATAGTAGCAACTTCTATTTTGGCAGTAACTGCGCTCCAGCTAATTAATACGGCAAAGCCCCAAGCCACAGCCAAAACCAATTGAGGTACAGGAAAAACCCTTTTAGCCAAGGGATAAATTACTATCACGGGAACTGCCAGAGCTGATAACCAGAAACTCAAGGGATTGAGATAAAAGGCAAACATTGCTGCAGAAAAGAGCGAAAGCAAGCCTACACCTATGGCAACTTTAAGCGAAAGGCTCTTAGAAGCTAGTGGACGAGTTTTGGTCCGCTCCACCAAAGGATCTAGATTGCGATCCCAAATATCATTGATTACGCAACCTGCGCCACTAGTTGCTAGCGTACCAACTATAATTATCCCTACTAGTTGCCAAGGTGGTCTTCCAGCAGAAGCAAGAATCACTGCCCAAAGTGCAGGTATCATCAGAATCAAACGCCCAGCTGGCTTGTCCCAACGTAACAGACGAATAACAGTTAACCAAACTGGTTCAGGTGAAATCATACAGAAACTAGATTAAAAAAACAAGAACACAGCGAATAAATATTATAATTGTTGTCTAGTTTTATTCGATATTTTTATTTAACGAAATTATTTGACTTAACTTGCGCTCTTCATGGTTACTACCCTACAGATATCCCAAGACAGTTCTCTCTCTAATAATAAAGGTTGCATTATTCTAGCTGCCATAGATATTGGCACCAATTCGGTTCATATGATTGTTGTGCGTATTGATCCGGCTCTTTCGGCTTTTAGTACTATTGCCAGAGAAAAAGAAACCGTTAGATTAGGAGATCGTGACTCTAAAACAGGCAATCTGACTCAAGAGTCCATGGAAAGAACCATTGCGGCACTGCAAAGATGTTGTGAGCTGGCCAATTCTTTAGAAGCCAATCAGATTGTCGCTGTTGCCACTAGCGCCACTAGAGAAGCGCCCAATGGGAAAGAATTTCTCCATCAGATAAAAGAGAAAGTTGGTATCAATGTAGATCTAATATCTGGTCAAGAAGAAGCCCGCAGAATATATCTTGGCGTTCTCTCAGGTATGGATTTTAACGAAAAACCCCACATCATTATCGATATTGGGGGAGGTTCAACTGAGCTGATTTTAGGAGATAGTGAAGATTCCAGGTTTTTAAGCAGTACAAAAATAGGCGCTGTGCGGCTCACTCAAGAATTTGTCAAAAACGATCCTATCAGTCTGACTGAACAAGTTGCCATGAAGGCTTACATTCAGGGGATGTTAGAAAGACCCATAGATGATCTCAAATCCCAAATGCCTGATGGCTTGGAATTTGGATTAATAGGCACTTCAGGCACTATTGAAACCCTCTCAACTGTTCATGCGATGAGCAAACTAGGCTATGTTCCTAGTCCACTCAATGGATATCAGATGAAGCGGCGCGATATCCGCGAGATGGTAAGCAACTTTGCCAATCTCTCTTGTAGCGCTAGGGCGATGATTCCAGGGGTTTCCGAACGGCGAAGCGAAATTATCTTTGCTGGTTCTTTGGTTCTGTTAGAGACAATGAATATGTTGGGGATTGAAACAATCACCCTTTGTGAAAGAGCCCTCAGAGAAGGCATTATTGTAGATTGGATGCTAACTCATGGCTATATTGACAGTCGCCTTAGCTATCAAAGCGACGTGCGCAATCGCAGCGTTATGAAAATAGCCCGCAAGTACCAGAGCGATCTCGAACATGCTGAACATGTGAGCAGTTTTGCCCTTTCCCTTTTTGAACAAACCCAAGGTACTCTCCATAGCTGGGGAACAGCAGAAAAAGAACTACTCTGGGCGGCTGCAATTCTTCATAATTGTGGGATCCATATCAGCCATTCGTCCCATCACAAACATTCTTACTATCTTATTCGCAATGCTGAACTACTTGGCTATACCGAAATAGAATTGGAGCTGATTGCCAATATTGCCCGCTATCATCGCCGAAGTAAACCTAAACGCAGGCATGAGGCATATGGACAACTCAGCGATCCTCAAAAACAATTAGTACGTGAATTGAGTGCCATTTTACGGCTTGCTGTTGCCCTAGATCGCCGGCAAACTGGGGCGATTGCTCAAGTAGATTGTAAGTACGATTCCGAATATCGCACCCTTCATCTGCACTTGTTTCCGCATCTAGCCGATGACGACTGTTCCCTAGAGTTGTGGAGCCTCAATTACAAAAAACCAGTTTTTGAAGAAGAATTTAAGATCAAACTGGTCACCACCCTAGCTAGAATGCCCTTACAGTTAACTAATTAGAATTTTTCTGAAGTTTTAATAGTTCCCCTTTAGCGGCTTGATAAACTTCTTGGTTATCTTGCTGATTGGCTAAACTCATTGCCTTGCGGAAATTAGCAATTGCACTTTCTTTTTGACCTAGTTCTACTAGTAAGAGGGCTTGGTTGAAGTAGGCATCAAGATACTCAGGCTGAAGTTTAATAGCTCTGTTGAAATATTTTTTTGCCTGATTGTACTCACCTAAATTCATATAGGCCAGTCCGAGATTATTAAAAGCCAAGGAATTTACAGGATCAATGTTGAGCACCTTTTGATAGTCACTCATTGCCTTGGTATACTCTTCGAGTTCTAAATAGACATTTCCACGATTAACATAGGCCTCGACAAATTGCTTATTTAAAGAGATAGCTGTACTAAAGTCTTCAATTGCCCTCTCCTTTTGGTGTAGGTGATAATAGGTCAATCCTCTATTGAAATAAGCATCTACTGCCTGGGCATCAAGACGTACTGCTTCGGTCAAATCAGTTAAGGCTTGGCTATATTGGCCCTGACTGTTTTTCTCTAGAGCTTGTTGGACTAAAATCTTAGAAGAATTTTTTTCACTAATTGTGGTCTGATTGGCTAGACCATTTGAGCACAAAAGCGTGAGCTGTCCAAGAGCAATGAGCGATCCAAGTAGTAAAATTTTTTTGAAATACATAGCCTAAATAATCTCTTGTTTTATGCTAGGGACAAATATAAATCAACAATAACACTAGATCATGAATAGAAAACCTAGAATCGGCTATCTTTTTTTTATTGGCCTTTTGGCTACATTCATCTTTTATCTTTTAAGAGGACTACAAATTATAACCTTCTTGCCCGGCTCAATATTGATATGGCTAGTTATCTTGACTGTGATTTTGGGTTTTGTCTATCTTGTTGAAAGTGCTAGGAAATTTTAGCAAACTCTTTTGCGCAAAAACGTTCTATAAAACGGACAAATATCTCAACCCCCATGGTCAAAGATGCTTCATCAAAATCAAAACGAGGGTGATGATGAGGATAGTCAAGTCCCTTGAGTTGGTTAGCTGCTCCCAAGAAAAAGAAACACCCCTGAACCTCTTGTAAGAAAAAGGACATATCTTCTCCCCACAATATCTGACATTGCGAGACGATAGATTGCTCAGTTTCGACTACATCCAAGGCAACTTCGCTGACTATTTTAGTTATTTGGGGATCATTGATCACTGGAGGATAGTATTCCTTGTAATCCAGTTCATAGCTTGCCCCATGAGCCTGAGAAATCCCTGAAACTATAGAGGCTAATCGTTTCTCAAAATAACCGCGGTATTTAGGATTGAAATAGCGAATAGTTCCACTGATTTTGGCTTCTCCAGCAATCACATTGGGAGCAGAACCAGCTTGAAAACTACCTACAGTAACTACAGCCGATTCAATAGGATCAACATTACGTGAGACTATTGTCTGCAAGGCGTTGACAACTTGAGATCCAACAACAATACTATCAATAGTCTGCTGTGGAACTGCGCCATGTCCACCTTTGCCTTGAATCTTCAGATGAAATATTTCTGCAGCTCCCATGATAGGACCACTACGCACCCCTACAACTCCTAATGGAAGATTATTGGAAAGATGTAAACCAATGATAACATCTACATCCGGATTTTTGAGCACACCTTGCTCAATCATTGGTTTAGCGCCGCCAGGACCTTCTTCAGCCGGTTGGAAAATGATTTTTACCCTACCAGAGAGCTTATGGCGATTGTTCGCCCAATAATAGGCAACTCCCAAAGCAATTGCTGTATGTCCATCATGCCCGCAAGCATGCATTCTGCCTTGATGCACTGAGCGATAACTCACCTCATTTTCTTCCTGGATTGGCAAGGCATCCATATCAGCTCTCAAGGCAATAGTTGGCCCTGGTAAATCTCCCTCTATCAGAACTACAACTCCAGTTTTAGCGATCCCAACTTGAGGCTCAAGTCCTATATCTCTGAGCTTTTGCTCAACAAATTCCCCTGTTAAAACTTCCAGAAAACCTAATTCTGGATATTGGTGCAAATGACGTCTCCAGTCGATTATTTTTGGCTCTAATTGCTGAATTTGGGGACGAATTTTAGGAAAATCTATAGTAGTACTCATAAATTAGATATAAAAAAGGGGGACTATAGAAAATATATAGTCTCCCTTTACATTTTATGATCTATTTTTTAAGCTTGATAGAAAAAACTTAAATGATACAGAGTTTGTTTCCAAGGGTGAGCCTGAACTTCTCGAATGACAGCTTTGCCGTTCCAGGATAAATCGGGAATACTGAGATCAACTTTTGTTTTGTTAACATAAGCATTTCTCAAAAGGGCATAGGCTTCTTTTTCGGGGATCACCAAAGATACAGATTCAGTTCCCTTATGTCCATAAAGAGTAGCAGGGATCAAGCCTTCTCTTCTTAAGGCGTTGGGCTTGCTATTTTCGGGTCTTTTTTTGCATTCAAGTGTGATAGTCATTTCAATCTCCTATTAAAAGTTAAAAGTAATTATGTGCTACATCACCATTAGGATCTAATAGAGCGCGCTTGGGCCCGTGGATCGGATCTTCAACAATGATCGTCTGATCTCGGCTAGCACCTAGAGAAACGATGGCAATTGGCACTTCCATCAATTCTGCTAAAAATTTCAGATAGTTAAGTGCCTTTTTAGGCAAGTCTTCCAATGTCCTACAATCGACTGTTGACTGTTTCCAGCCAGGTACAGTTTTATAAATAGGCTGACAACGGGCAAAGTCTTTAGCATTACTGGGAAAATGATGACAGATCTTACCATCTAGTTGATAAGCTACACAGACTTGAATCTCATCTAGCTCATCTAAAATGTCCAGCTTAGTAATAGCTAGACAATCTAGTCCATTAATTCTGACAGCATATCTTCCAATGACAGCATCAAACCAGCCACAACGTCTCCTGCGCCCTGTCGTAGTTCCAAACTCACAACCGCGTTCAGAGAGATACTCACCCATTTCTCCACTGATTTCAGTAGGGAAAGGTCCCTCTCCGACTCTGGTTGTATATGCTTTTGCTACACCGATGACACGATCTATCATTGTAGGACCAATTCCAGAACCTACGCAAGCCCCTCCGGCAATTGGGCTAGAAGATGTCACATAGGGATAAGTGCCATGGTCTAAATCTAGAAGCGTACCTTGAGCTCCTTCAAAGAGAATATTTTTGCGCTTTTGAATAGCCTCGTAAATTCTTAAAGAACTATCGATTACATAAGGCTTGAGTTGCTCAGCATAGCCTATATACTCTTCGATCACAGTAGCTGGATCTAAGGGCTCTAAATTGTAGAGCTTTTCTAAAATGACATTTTTGTAGTTGACAGTCCATTCCAGCTTTTGGCGCAGACTATCTTCGTTCATCAAGTCTATGATCCTGATACCAGTTCTCTCTGATTTATCAGCGTAGGTGGGACCTATCCCCCTTCCTGTTGTACCAATTTTATGCTTTCCTCTCCTTTCTTCCGAAGCCTGATCGATAATTCGATGGTAAGGCATCGTCACATGAGCGGTTTGAGAAATTGTTAAATTTTCAGTCGAAACATTTAATCTGGATAGCTGAGCTATCTCCTCTAGAAGAACTTTGGGATCAACTACAGTTCCAGAACCAATAATACATTCTTTATCTTTATAGAGTATCCCAGAGGGAATCAAGTGCAGTTTAAACGTCTGCCCTTGTACTACCAAGGTATGGCCGGCATTTACGCCCCCTTGGGATCTTACTATGACATCGGCAGAGCGACTGAGTAAGTCGGTTATCTTGCCTTTTCCTTCATCGCCCCACTGGGCACCTATGACAATGACGTTAGCCAAGGTTCTTTTATCGCTTTATATTTAATGTTCACACAAACTACTAGTTGTAGCAAAATTTAGCAACATTGTCAATGCCACTTAAGAATGTTAAGAAAGACAACTAAGTTTGAAACTTGATTACAAATTCTTCTAGCAAGAGCATTAAAGATGTTATCTTCTGTTTGAATTAGTTTTCTTGGACCATGATGAAGAAAGATATTTTAACAGCGGGATTGACAGCAGCACTAGGAGCTGGAGTGGTGACTTCATGGTGTGTTGGGCATGGTCAAAATCCTCTTTTGGCTCTTTTGATTACCTTGATAGCAGGAATTTTTGCAGCTGTTTGTCACCAAGCTGATTTAATTTGAACGCCTGGGCACTTCTATACTCATAAAATCATGAGCCAGAATTGTATTGGGGAAGATCGTTTTTGCCTCTTCAAGTAAATGGTTTAGTTGTATAGAATTACCAGGAGCATAACGAGGGCTAAAATGGGTCATAACCAATTGTTTGACCTGGGCATTGAGTGCCACTTGAGCGGCCATAGTAGAAGTAGAGTGGAGTCTTTCAAAAGCCATAGACGCATCTTGGTGAGAAAATGTAGCCTCATGGATTAAAATGTCTGCTCCTTTTGCCAATTCTACAGCCGCATCACAATACACTGTATCAGTACAATAAACCATTTTACGGCCTGCTTCAGTCGGCTCACAGAGGTCTTGACCTCTTATTATCCTGCCATCTTCTAGGGTGACGGTCTGTCCTTTCTTTAACTTGCCATAAAGCGGACCAGAAGGAATACCAAGAGATTTAGCTTGCTGGGCTCTAAAGCGCCCTGGCCTATCTTTTTCCTCAATCGCATAGCCAAAAGCGGGAATACGATGTTTAAGTGGTAGACACCTGACAAAATACTCCTGATCTTCATAAAGTAGTCCAGCATTAGCCACATGAACTTTAAGGCGGTTACTAAAGTGGGTATGGGAATAGCGTATACAGGCCTTGAGATAATCTTCTAAACCGGGTGGTCCATAAATTTCGACATGTTGAGCACTGCCGGCTAATCCACAACTAGCTAACAATCCCATCAAGCCAAAAATGTGATCCCCATGCATATGAGTGATAAAAATCTTACTTAGTTGGGAGACCTTGACATCAGAGCGAAGGATTTGGTGTTGTGTACCCTCTCCACAGTCAAAGAGCCACACCTCAGCCCTTTGCGGTAACCGCAAGGCCAAACTAGAGACATTACGCGCTCTTGTAGGGACTCCTGAGCTTGTGCCTAAGAATGTGATTTCCACTTTGTTGTTTAGACTGCCGCCGGGTTAATACTTTTTACCACTATACAGTTATTTTCTCTCCAAGGTCCAAAAGGGAAAGGTTTGGCTTGGGTTTATTATGACTCCTTTTAAGTTATTTTGAGCAAAAGCATAATCTTTACTCTGCCAAAGGGGAATATAGGGAACATCTTGGGCTAAAAGTTTTTGTATTTGAATGAAAATTTTCTCTCTGGCTGTTGGATCTTGTTCCTTCCTTTCTCGATTGAGCAACTCGTTCATATAGTTGCTGTAGTAAAAAGAGCCCTGACTTTGAGAGCCCCCTTTTTGACAACCATTGACAGATGATCCTTTAGAACAGGACAAAAAAGGATAGACATAATTATCGGCATCCAAAAAATCAGGATACCAGTTAGCTACCGAGCTAGTATAGAGACCATCAGAGATGTTACGAAAAAAAGCAGCTGATGCTATGCTTTTGGGCTCAAAAACAAGCATGCCAGCTAAATCTCTTTTGGCGGTGGCTCTGAGCAAAGCGGCCAGAAGACTCGAATTAAGAGAACTTGAGGAATACCATATCTCGACATTGGCAGGTTGATTGCTAGAAAAACCCGCCTGAGCCAAAAGTTTTTTGGCTAAGGGAATATTGGGCTTGGCAAAGACAGGCCGATATTCCACAAAAGTATTAGGAATCAAACTATAAACTGGCTGAGCTTGTCCCTGTAAGATACGTTTGACTAAAAAGGGACGATCAATCATTGCCGCAATAGCCTCTCGAACCTTGTGGGCTTTGAGTGGGTTCATGCGCAGATTCAAACTGAGATAATTGATGGCAGAGCCTTTGCCTTCTATAACTTGCAATTTGCCATTATTTAAAGAATCTGACTGCAACTTTGCTACCTGCTGAGTTGCTAGAGACTGATAGGCTACATCTACCATACCGGTTCTGAGTGCGTTATACAGATTTGCGGGATTACCTGGGTACATCTGAACAAGCAAGCCATTATTTCTTGGTTTTTGTCCCCAGTAATGAGAAAAAGCTTCTAGGCGTATGCGATCACCAGTTATTTCCAAAAGTCTATAGGGACCTGTGCCAACGAATTTATTGGGATTGAATTTACCTTCACCTATTTGATAAGCAGCTGGAGAAATTGCACAGGTGCCCGGAAAAGCTAAAAGAGCAGCAAGAGCGGCAAAGGGTTGTTTTAAGTGTAATGTCAGTTCATACTGACCCGTTGGCTCTATTTTTTCTAAGGTTTCTGAAAGTAAAAAAGAAGGAGATCCCCCATTTTTAATAAAGCGCTGCAGACTAAAAGCCATTGCTTTAGCATCAAAAGGCGTTCCATCATGAAAAACTACGCCTTTTCTCAGTTTGATCCTATAGGTTAGTCCGTCTTGGCTTACTTGGGGAAAACCAATCGCCAGTTGAGGCTTGAGTTTTGTAGAACCCAATTCATATGTATAGAGAGTATCTGCTAGATTGTAGATAATCATTAAGCTGGCTAGATCATAGCTATCGGCTGGATCTAGTCCGCGTGGATTCAAAGTAGTACCCAAGATAATAGGACGCTTACTATCATTAGGTAAATTTTTAGCTTGACAACCAAATAGTAAAAGCAAGGCTGATGCTAGCAAAGTATTTAATTTTCTCATTTTTGACATTGGATTACCTGCAGAGCGCCTCCAGCATAGAGCTTCTGCTTGATCTCAGTAAAACCCTGTAGTTCCAATAATTTTCTTAAATCAGTATCTAACAATTGCCAAGCAGTTTCTGTTTCAAATAACGACATAAACAAACTCAAGCCTGGCCAAACAAGAGGATTGGTGGGACTGTGCAAATCTAGAAAAACAAAAAATCCACCGGGAGCAAGTACACGATAGACTTGTTGAAAAATCTGCTCTAATTGAACAGTATTCATCTCATGTAAAGCCACACTGCTATGGACTAGATCAAAGCTAGAATCATTAAAGGGCATATTCTCAGCTAAAGCTTCTACGTAGTGGGCACTAGGGACTAACTTAGATGCCCTCTTTAGAGAAATAGGAGATGCATCTAGTCCAGTTACATCCGAGAAAGACTCAATTAAATATTTGGTTGCTTGACCACCTCCACAACATAGGTCCAGAACCCGAGCCTCAGGAGAAAGGCTGAGCTGTTCCAAGGGCAAAAGGTGAAAACGTTTCTCTCCTCCCACCATAGCAGTAGCTAACAAAGATATACTATTGTAAAGAGCGGGAAACTGATAACTCCATGTTCTAAAAATAGTAGCCAAAAAAATAAATCCTTTTAAACGATGAACCCAAAGCTTGGTTTGATGTACATTTTATCCAAAAAACTTCAATCTATGTCAAATCATGTGGACTGAGAGATACAATTTTCTAGTGGGATTTTATAGAAAAACTATTTTCTAAATAGATTAGGTAGAGATATTGTGGATTTAGCTCAAATTTTTAAAACATCTTGTCCTGTTATTGGTGTTGTTCATCTTTTACCTTTACCTTCTTCTCCCCGCTGGGGTGGAGATTTACGGGCTGTTACCCAAAGGGCTGAACAAGAAGCAACCGCTCTAGCAGCAGGTGGCGTAGATGGCATCATTGTAGAAAATTTTTTTGATGCCCCCTTTGCCAAAGGAGAGGTTGATCCTATTGTAATTAGTGCTATGACCCTAATTATCGATCGCATTCAGAATTTAGTTATTCTACCAATTGGTATCAATCTTTTGCGCAATGATGCCCTAGGAGCTATGGCTATCGCCTCAACTGTCAATGCTCATTTTATCAGGGTTAATGTACTATCAGGGGTCATGGCTACTGATCAAGGTATTATCGAAGGCAAGGCCTATGAATTGCTCCGATATCGCAGAGAACTTAATTCGAAAGTAGCTATCTTTGCTGATGTTTTGGTTAAACATGCCAATCCTTTAGGCAATATTGATTTAGCCAGTTCAGTTAAAGATACTCTCGAAAGAGAACTGGCTGATGCGGTGATTCTCTCTGGAATATCCACAGGAGTACCTCCTTCTCTAGAAGAGCTAGAGATTGCCAAGATAGCCGCTGGAGGACATCCTGTACTTATAGGCAGTGGGGCCAATTGTGACAATATCGCTCAACTAATCCACTCAGCTAATGGAGTAATTGTGGCTAGTTCTTTAAAAAGAAACAATCAGATCACCGAAGCCATTGATCCTATAAAAGTTTCTCAATTTGTTGAAGAGGTACGCCTAGGACAGAAACAACTCACCAACGAGAATCAATGGAAATTGAATCAGTTAACCCATATTTAATTAGGTAATTTGCTCAATAAACCCTTTTAATACAAAATGAAAAATTCTAGAGCTTTTTTTAAATTGGTTCTGGAATATTTATAGCAGCCTTGTCCTACTCGCTCTACAAGATAACCACTTACCTGTTGGGAAGATTGCCACATCTTCAGGTGATCTACCCCGGGATCTGCATAAAAACTATAATCACCACCACCGAGTAGATGTGAGCTCCAATGAGTAAAATAATCATGGCTCAGGCGGTACTTATGAAAATCACCAATTAGAGGCACACCCCAAGCGTCAACTAGGATCATTGCTTCAACTTGATGGCCCCACTTTTGTAAAGTGTTTGCAATTTCACTAGCTCCTACCGCTCCAGCACTAAAAGCAACTATCACAATCTTTGGCTTGAAAATAGTGTGATGTTTTTGGATGAACTTAAGCTGTTCTCTAGCACTATAACTTGCCCAAGCCTCACAGATCAAATAGGAATCAAGCTCAAAAGGAGCTAGCAAATCTTCTGTCAGCTCTGGAGAATGTTCGCCAGGTAAAAACAATACGGTAGTTGCTGACAACATGGAAAAATAATATCTCTTACAATTGTGATGTGTGATCTGATCCTAAACCCAAAAGCCCCAAAACATAAGGTTATGTCAAGTTTTCAGCAGCTAGCTTGTCCTCAAAATCTGCTCTCAACTTTACAATCAGTACGTCAGCAGGTTCTAGATGAGGGACACTCTACATTCAGCAAATGGCAACCCCACATTCAAAGGAGCGAATTTCTATCTAGTGCGCTTAATCTAGCCTGCTATCTAGCTCTTCGCCACCATGATCTGCGTGAAATTCAGCTTGCTCTGATGCCTTGGGGATTATCTTCACTAGGTAGAATTGAATCAAGGGTACTGCCAAATCTAGATGCTGTAATTGCAACTTTAGAATCACTTTGTGGTCAAGAACATCCACATCTACCGCATATTGAGTCGTTTTTTGAAGGCAATCGTCTGTTACAACTGCATACGGATGAATTATTTGGTCCTCCCCCATTACCTAGAAGACGAGTAAGGATCATGGTTACTTTGCCTACTGAAGCAGCTAGTGATTATTCTTTAGTACGGGACATAATCAAAAGAGGTGCCAATTGTCTGAGAATCAACTGTGCTCATGATGATCCACAAATCTGGCTAAAAATGATTACTCAAATACAAAAAGCGAAAGTTGAGCTTGCTAGATCTTGTAAACTCATGATGGACCTTGCTGGAGCCAAAATACGCACCATAGATGTATTAACGCCAATTGCCAAAAATAGAGTATTTCGCGAAGATTTAATCTTACTATCGCGCCAACAGCCTGGATTGCATAAAGCAGAGTTAGAGCTTGATAACTTTCAAATTTATTGCAGTAACCCAGAGGTACTAGAGCAGTTAAAAATCAACTCACTTGTCTATATTGATGATGGCAAGATTTGTACCAAAGTAATAGATACTGATTACCTTTTTCCTGATAAACAAAAGGGGTTACTTTTGCAAGTTACCCAGACTAGACCCAAAGGAGTTAAATTGCAAAGCCAAAAAGGGCTCAATTTTCCTGGTACTAGAATTTGCCTGAGTCCTCTGAGTGATAAAGATTTAAGTGATCTAGATTTTGTGGCAAGATATGCCGATATCATTGGCTATTCATTTGTTCAAAATCCTGCTGATATTGAATTACTCCAGCAGGAACTCTCCAAAAGAAAAGTAAAGAAAATGCCGGCAATAGTAGCCAAAATTGAAACAGCCACAGCAGTAAGGAATCTTCCAGAGTTGATTGTCCATGCTGCAGGTAAACAATCCTTTGGGGTGATGATTGCCAGAGGAGATCTGGCTGTGGAAATTGGCTATCAAAGATTAACCGAAATTCAAGAAGAAATCCTCTGGCTCTGTGAAGCAGCCAATATTCCAGTAATTTGGGCAACCCAAGTGCTCGAAAGTTTGGTAAAAAATGGAGCTCCTTCGCGTTCTGAGATGACCGATGCAGCTATGTCCCAACGCGCTGAATGTGTGATGCTCAATAAAGGTCCTTTTTTATGCGAAGCTATCACAATTTTGAATGATGTCCTCTCTAGAATGGAAGCGCATCAATTAAAAAAAACGCCGCAGTTAAGGGCTCTGCATTCATGGTAACTATCCTCCAATTTGGGACATAGTACGAGTATAGAATTGAGCTCCTTTATCTCGCAGTTTAAAATTTATATCTTTTTTGGCTTCTAAGAGTTCTCTAACTTGCTGTTGGATTTGTTCTAGAGTTTGATTAGATCTTAGAGCACTTTTGAGATCGATTTGTCCTGTTTCATTGAGCAAACATGGCCGCAGCCAACCATCTGCTGATAATCTCAAACGATTACATCTATCACAAAAACATTCAGACATCTGGCTGATAAAGCCTAATGTTCCTTGGGCATCGGGAATTTGATAGACATCGGCTGGACCATTGCCTTTGACACTAGATTCTACTAAACCCCAACGTTGTTTGATTCTCTCTCTGATTTCAGTAGAAGGCACCCAAGCCCTCTGTTGAAATAATTCATCATTACCTATAGGCATAAATTCAATATATCTAACATGCCAGTTGCGCTCGATGGTCAATGCCTCTATATCTTCTATTTCTTCTTCGTTGATGCCAGGTATAATTACTACATTAATTTTCAAAGGATCAAAGCCGACTTGATGAGCTTTTTGAATTCCCCGCCAGGTTTTGTGCCAAAGTTCAGGAGCACTTCTGCCAATAATATTATTAAAAGTTTGAGGGTTTAGCGAATCTAGGCTGATATTGATTCTCCTTAAGCCGGCATTGTAGAGATCTTGGGCCTTTTCTTCTAGGAAATAGCCATTAGTAGTCAAAGCTAGATCACTAATTTGCTCATAGCTTGAGATATTCTCTACTATCTCAATTAACTCAGCTCTCAAAAGAGGTTCTCCCCCGGTGAGGCGAATTTTGCTAAACCCTAGAGGGATAAATATCTGCTTGATTAGGGTTAATAATTCTTGTTGAGTAAGAAGATCTTTTTGCAATACGTAATCGAGCTCACTTCCTTCTGGCATGCAGTATTGGCAGCGATAATTACAGCGGTCAATTAGGCTTATTCTGAGATAGTCAACTTGGTTCATAGTCTCTAGGGCCTTTTGTTAATAATTATTTCATTGGCTCTGATAGTTACATCATGCTCACCAAAAAAATTTTGACCCAATAGACCAATGGTTAATCCTGCTGGGATGACTACAGGGAGATCTTTTTGGATTACATTACCAACTTTGATGGAATTAACTGTGCCAATATTGGCTACTACATTACCATTGGCAGTACCAAAAATTGCTTTTCTTTCTACTTTTACTCCTAAGCGTTTGGCCATTTCTGGAGTAATAGCAATTAAACTAGCACCGGTATCAAAGGCCATTTCATAATGATGCCGACCATTAAAGACTACTTCAATAATTGGTATACCCGAAACCCTACGTTTAATAGGAATTATGATGTTTTTCCCATAAACCTTGGATTGTACTTTTAGCTTAGATTGCTCAGGGCAAAGATCCCCTAAATCTACCGCCTTACCTTGACTATCGCGCAGAAAACAGCCAGCTCTCTCTTGGGCAAATGCAGGCAAGCTAGTTAAAACTACAACAAACAATAAATATATTTTGTGCATATTGGCTATTAGCCAGGCGGCCATTGCAATGAGCGGCCAGCCAATATATGTAAATGAAGATGATCTACTGTCTGTCCGGCATCTTGGCCATTGTTGATCACTACCCTATAGCCGTTAGCTAAGCCTTGTTGCTGGGCAATTTTCTTGACGCTCAATAACAAATGCCCCAACAACTCTTGATCTTCTAATTCTACATATTTAAGGTTTAGTATTGGTTTTTTGGGAATCACGAGAATATGAACAGGGGCTTGGGGCGCTATATCCCTAAAGGCTAAAACCAGATCATCTTCATAGACAATGTCTGCGGGGATTTCTTTATCAATAATTTTGCTAAATATTGTTTTGCTCATCAATATAAGATTTATGGTGCTTCTTTCACGTCATTATATTGCACTTCCAGAAAAGCTAGGATCAATAGTAACTTCGCTCTAATAAATTTTATGTACTCTCTTGAATTCCTCAAATATAGTACAGATTGTTTACTTGATAGCTATATTGAAGCTCCCATCGACTGGGGCGAGAGTCTTTTATCATGTTAGGACAAACCAAAACTGCATCTTTTAGAGTAGATAGCAGAAAAATTATTAAGCAAAAATTAAGCTTGGGTCCTTTTGGCAAGTTTTATTATATGTTTTTTATAATTCACAAAATCATAAAAAATATATACTAAATATATACTAAAATGAATCCTCAAAAAATTGTTTTACTTTCAACGCTGATCATAAGTGGTATATCAGGAATAAATGGAGCTCAAGCTGCTACTTGGAATTGGTCATACAGCGGAGCTGGAACCATTGGCGGAAGTGGTACATTTACAACCAATAATACATCCCCTTTCGTAGTCACAGGTATCACTGGTATTGCTGAAGGTTCAAATATTACAGGATTATATCCAGCAGGAACTCTTATTTATCAGAGAATCGATAATCTTCTTTTTGCAAACCAACCTCAACTTACCTATAAAGGCATAGGTTTTGCTACGGAGGAATTAACTACCGCTAATCAAGCAGGCCTTGTGCTTTTTTATGATGATGGAATCGTTGATCCTAATTTTCCTATTGTGGGCTATGGTCTTTATGTATTTACTGCCGATTATGGCAATAGTCCTGGTACTTATACAAACATAGCTGATATAAATTTCCAAGCTATTGAGGTCCCTGAACCGATCAATGTCTTGGGTTCTGTTACAGGAATTGCTTTATTTGGAGCCTTGACTAATGTACTTAAAAGAAAAAGCATCAAATAAAGATTACTTAGTAAATACAGCCCCCCAGAACTGCTGACGTTGTTGGGGAGTTTCCTTGCTGGCTAAGTTCCAAAGACTTTCATAAAAAAAGAAAGACACTCCGCCAAAAGATCTGTTTTTGACCTGCTCAATTTGCTCTGAAATTAAATTTAGTGGAGTAATAGATCCCTTAAGTCCAGTCATAATTCCAATAGCCAAGGGGATCTTCTCTTTAACTTGAAGCACTTCAGGTTGAGTTATTTCCTCTGTAAAGCTAGAGAGATCATTTCTATAGACTTGCAGTACAAGTTCATCAATCAATCCCTTTTGCTGCCATTTTAACCAATCCAAAAGATATGACTCTAAAGAGAAAGTTTGAGGATTAGGCGAGAGCGAGATAATCACCTTAGGATTGACCTTTTTTACTGATTGGACAATAGTTTCTACATAGTCAGTAATCTTATCAGCTCTCCATTGAATCCATTGTTTATCTTGAAAGTCCAAAGGAGGTGATTGACCCTGATGCTCTAGTTTATAAAGCTCAACTGTATAGGGGTCATAACCAAATTCAGCAGGATAGCCAAAATGATCATCAAGCTGAATCCCATCTATGTCATATTTAGAAACTATTTCTACAATTAAATCCTTGATGAATGCTTGAACTTCAGGATAGAGAGGATTTAACCATACCCTCTTATGCACAGCGCCTTCAAGCCAGAGCTTAGATCCGTCCTTTTTTTGAGTCAACCATTGACTATGTTGTTTAGCCAATTGTGAATCAGCAGGGGCCATAAAGCCAAATTCAAACCAAGGAATGACCCTCATTTTTTTAGGATGTGCTACATTGATTATCTCTTGCAATACATCACGCCCTTGTAGTCCTTCTGTAGGATCTAGCCCCACTCCCGTTGCTTTTTGAGCAACAGCAGAAGGATAAAGAGTATAGCCCCAATTCCAGACCGTCGGGTAAAGAGTATTGAAATTAAACTGAGCAAGCTGGTCAATATCTCTTTGTAGTTCATCAGCTTTAAAGAGAATCTCACTATCTACATTGGTCAGCCAAATTCCTCTTATTTGGGAAGGAGAATCAGCAGCTATACTTTTTGGCACAAAAGGGAGCAAAAAAGCTATTAAAAACAATACCAATAAATTTTTTTTCATCGACCTAATTTGGCTAGTATCTCTTGAGTTAATCTGACAAACTCCTTGGCACCACTAGAAGTAGGTGCGCATAGAACTACAGGAGTAAAAAGATCTACTGCTTTGGCAACATTGACATCCATCGGAATAGTAGTTTTAAATCTTTGCTCTGGAGTGAAATCCTCTTCTACTCTTTTCATCACCTGAGAATAGTAACGGCTAAAAAGACCTCCACTAGAGAGAATAAAGACTATACCGAGCAAATTGAGATTGAGCGCTTCGGTGTTTTGGTGTCTTTCCCTCAATTTCTCAATACGCCTTTGCAATAGTTGAATACCCACAATAGAAAGTGGCTCAGGCCTGGCCGGTAAAATATAGTAGTCGCTAGCTGCTATGGCACTGCGGGTAAGTAGATTATATCCAGGAGAGCAGTCCATGATGATGAAATCATAGCTATCTCGCACAGGATCTATAATTTTTTTGAGTAAAACTCGTTCAAATCTATCCCATATCGCCTCAAAATCAAATTCTTCCTGCTCTAAAGATTGCTGATGCAATTTTTTGGAAATTATATACTCATCGTAGAGTTCTATATCTCCTGGTAGTAAATCTAAACCTTCTACGCCGCAGACTGAGGGAACAATAATATCCTGGATTGTCAATTTGCTATAGGGATTAGGTTCTATCACTTCATCTAGCAGATAGGTCAAGGTGCGGTTTTTTTTGCGAATCTTGGCAAATTCATGAGGTTGAAATAAACTCAAAGTGGCACTAATTTGAGAATCTAAATCCAAAACCAGAACTTTTTTTTGGTAATACTTAGCCAATGAAGTCGCCAAATTCACAGTCAGTGTAGTCTTACCGACCCCGCCTTTCATATTTACAGTACTAATAACAATTGACATTGACAAATCTAGAAATAAATATACTTAAAATCAGAATATCGCCTTTATGAGCAAATCAGACTAAATACCAACAAGGTCCCTGCGAGTGATTGTTTTTGTTGGACTTTTGATCTGCCTAGGCAAAGTTGTAATATCGACCAAGGTAAGTTTGGTCATATTGTATGTAGTATAGATAGTTGATTGCTTAGCCAAATCAATATCCACCACAGTCAAAGTCTTATAGGGACTCAAGGAGCCTGTAATTAGCCTGCGTGGACCAGTACCCAATGCTCCAGTATAGAGAAGTTCCAGCTTACCTCGTTTAGCAGGGTAATAGGCATGATCATGTCCACTGATATAGGTATGCACATCACAGCGCTCTAGAAGAGCATGCAAGCTCTCAGCTTGGGAAAGATAATTGCCAGGATTATCACGCCCTTTGGTGATTCCATAGAGAGGAAGATGGCCAATTACTATGCGCAATTTAGCCTTCTTAGCCACTGGACTAGTTAAACTGCGCTCTGCCCAGGCTACTTGCTCAGGAGCAATAGTATCACAAGAAGCATCCCAAACTAGATAAAAAACATCATTTTGAGCAAAAGTATAGTAAAAAGGAAACCCCTGACGATCAACAAAAGCAAGGCCAGGATCATGTGACTGCCAGTACTGACTGGCAAGATCGCGATCTCTAGCAAAGATCTGCTTGCCTTCTAAAAGACTACCAGAAGCATCATGATTGCCTACAGTAAAGCCAAGTGGTATTTTAGCTTGACGAAGTGGAGCGGCAATATGGCGATCAAAGCCCTCCCACATATCCTTGAGATTACTATCAGAAAGAGAAGTCTTTTGAGCTGCAATCATATCTCCACCACAGAGGACCAGATCCCCGTCCCAAGCTGGAATCATTTCTATGGACCGATCTACCTCTGGTTCATAGCTAGTTGAACCATACTGACTATTGAGATCACTAATGACAATTATTCTGACATCTCCCCTGACAGGTGGTGCATTCAAACCCCGGGGCGCTTTTGATAACCTAGGAGCTTTAGTAATTAAATTTTGGTCAACAACCCTATCTTTAGGACGAGCTAGGGCTAAGCCAGCAATTCCGACTCCAGCCAAAACAAGTAAACCTCGACGATTCAAACCCATAAAATTCGCTCCCTAAAATTTATCTTTTTCTGATTACTTCTACCATATCTCCTACATTCAAGCTACCAGTTTTGCGGGGCACAAGATTCTCTCCAAAGTTTATATTGCCTCGAAAATTGCGAAATTGGCTCAAAGTAGCCAATGGTTCTTTTTGAGGATCTAGCTGGCCAGACGCTTGATCTGTAGTTGTTACAATACAACGGCTACAGGATTTTATGACAGCAAATTCCAATGAACCAATAGTAATAGATCTCCACTGATCTTCCAGAAAGGGAATATCTGTTTCAACCACTACATTGGGTCTAAAGCGATTCATAGAAACTTTTGTATTGTTAGTGTATTTTTCATCTAGGCGACGATTGAGCTCATCCAAGGAAGAACTGTTAGTAAGCAAAAGAGGATAACCATCGGCAAAACTCACCGGCTCATTTTCCTTATGGGCATAATTAGGATCAATTGCTCTAATATGTTGAGGAGATTGTCGCACTAGACGAACACCATCTAATTGCAGAAGTTTTTCAAACCAATTAGCCACAATATCACCTTGGTCTATAGCAATAGTCTTATCTAGCCAAATCCCGACAGGCTTTTGCTCTCCTTCTAGAGTGGGAGTAAATACAAGTGGCTTAATATTTTGATCCTCAAGAGAGAGAATTAAGTTTTCTTGTTTGAGCTCTACTTTAACGCTAGCTAATTTTGGATATTGTCTTTGGCCAAGAAAACCACCCAAGCTATCTACAAGCATTAGCTCTCTATCCCATTTGAGACCCTTGAAGGTCACTTGCGCAGAAGTTAAAGATATCCCTTGACAGGATTTGATTGGATAGATCCACAATTGTTTTACTTGCATCTAGTTCACCATCTTCTTTGGACGATCATCCTGCTCAATACCCATCTAAAGGTTCGAATGCTGATTCTATATAATCCACTAAAGTCAATTGGTAACCTTGATAGTGAACAGTGCGATCTATGTTAATTTTTACCATATCTTCCCGGACAAAATTGCCAGATCTGACCAAGGCAACATCAAAACGGCAGGAACATCTAGAAAAATTTGCATGCTTAGCTAGAAAATAGGCAGCAGCTCGGCTCAATCTAGTCTGTTTTTGCATATTAACAGCTAATAAGCCATCGGCATCCCAATTTCTAGGGCTACGAGTTTTAACCTCAACAAAGGCCAAGACCCCCGATTTGAGTGCAATTAGATCAACTTCTCCATAAGAACAGCGCCAGCGCTGAGCTAAAATAGAGTAGTTCTGACCCTCAAGCCAACTAGCAACAAAATCTTCTCCTATTTTTCCGAGATTTGAATCACCCATAACAAATTATGAAACAGACACTTAGCAAGATATTCTATATTTTTAGCACTATTTTAGTTTGTCTGTATCTTTTAATTTCTCCGGCTTGGGCTATTAGCTATGGCAAGGAAAATCTAATTGAAAGAGATTTTTCCTCCCAAAATTTGCAAGATGCTAGTTTTGACCATGCGAACCTGCGCAGTAGCGATTTTAGCCATGCTAACGTGAGGGGGGTTCGTTTTTTTGCAGCCAATCTAGAATCTGTAAATTTTGAAGCTGCCGATTTAACCGCAGCCGATCTTGAATCAGCTAGACTAACCAATGTCAATTTCAAAAATGCAATTTTAGAAAGTGCTTTTATGACCAATGCTAAATTTGACGGCGCAATCATAGAAGGAGCTGATTTTACTGATGTTGTCTTGCGGCCTGCTATTCAAAAAATACTTTGTGCCCAAGCCAGTGGCACAAACCCGATAACAGCAAGAGAAACCAGAGAAACTCTACTGTGCCCTTGAAGAACCTCTCAGTTGAGAAAAGAAGGTAAGATAATCTCTTTGATTGGTTTAACCTTACCATTTAGTTTAGGGGGCAATGCTGAGTTGGTATCAACAGAAATATCATCTATCTGATTCACTTCTGGCTCTGAAGTAGTTTTAGGAGCTGCCTTTTCCGTAAAAAGATTAAATTCTTCACTGGCAATAGGCTCATTCTCATCTAGGAGAATTATTTCCCCTTTAAATGTTGTATAGGGTATATTTTGAGGAATTTCTAAAAAATACTGAAACTCAAATGGCAATTTATCTACAGTGATAGACTGCTTTTGGGAATAAAGTACATTGGATTCAAATAAACTGCGCAGATTATAAACAAGCGTAAAATCCTTGGCAATAATCTGAGAGCTTGTGGATTCTAATTTGGCAAAGATCGGCACAACTTCACCTTGCAAACAAAAAAAGCTATTTTGATTTAAGGATATCTTGAGATTTAAATTTTCGGCGGCAACAGTAGGAGCAACAGAATGCTCATCTAGATAGGATTCTATTTCTGTTTTAAGTATTCTTTCTAGTTCGGCTTGGGGGGTTGTTTGCCAGTTTTCTAACAATTTGGCAATTGAGGATTGATTTTCTTGAGGGACTTTGGATGTGATCTCTAGATCTATTTTGCCTTCACCTTCTTGAGTGGAGCAGATTATTTGCCAGAATCCAGCGCTTAGTCGCTTATGGGAAAAGACCATTAGCAGTCCTTGCTCATTGCTCTTACGGTGATATTTGGGCATCGGCTGCAATTTCTGATTTCTATCTACATGCAAGATAAAGATCTCTACCTTGGCGTTGTTGATATGGGAATTAGCAACCATGCGATATCTTCCCTCAGGCAAAGGACTCACTTCATCTTCGAGCAGTTGCCAATCTTGCGAACCCTCCTGCTGGATCAAAAACTTCCACATTGCACCTATTACCTCAACTCCAAATAGCTAGTAGGATCCGCAATCAACTGGTCACTAGGTATAGTTGTCTCTTGAGCGGACTTCAACCATTTTAACTTGACTGTTTGGTTTTGGGCCTCTTCATCTCCTAAGATTAAGGCTATAGGAGCGCCGCTACGATCAGCTCTTTTGAGCTGTTTACCAAAAGCACTAGAGCTCAAATCCAATTCAACTTTCAAGTTATTTGAGCGCAATATTTGTGCAATTTTCAAAGCTTGAGCTTCAGCCTTTTCTCCTTTGGAAACGATATAAAAATCCGGTTCTAAACCAGGTAAGGGACGAAGTTCTTTTAAAAGCAAAACTAAACGCTCTACACCTATTGCCCAACCTATAGCTTGTGTATCATTTCCTCCTAATTCGCCAACTAGCCCATCATAGCGCCCACCGCCACAGACTGTAGATTGGGCCCCTAGATCTGCAGATTGAATTTCAAAAGCTGTATGAGTATAGTAATCCAAACCCCTCACCAAAGAGGGATTGATTTGATAGGTGATACCTAGCTCCGTCAAAAGATACTGTACCTGCTCAAAATGTGCTAGAGATTCCTTGGATAGATAATCAAGAATACTAGGAGCGTTGCGGGCTATTTCTTGAGTTTTAGGATCTTTACTATCTAGAATTCGCAAAGGATTACGTCTTAGCCTATATTTTGAATCACTATCTAGTTCTTGCTCTAGTGGTAGTAAATAATCTAATAAGGCTGTGCGATATTTCTGGCGATCGTCTCTATTTCCTATCGAGTTAAGTTGTAAGGAGAGATCTTTTAAGCCCAAAGCTCTGAGAATATCACTGGCTAAGGCAATCACTTCAACATCAGCTCTAGGAGATCCACTCCCTAACAGCTCCAAGCCAATCTGATGAAATTGTCTTTGTCTGCCAGCTTGGGGTCTTTCGTAGCGAAACATAGGACCCTGATACCAGAGACGCTGTATCCCACCAATTTTATCTAGCCCATGCTCTACATAAGCTCTAACCACACCAGCAGTCCCTTCGGGTCTGAGAGTAAGCTGACGGCCAGAGCGGTCACTAAAGCTATACATCTCTTTGCCAACAACATCAGTCCCCTCACCTATGCCCCTGACAAAAAGATCAGTCTGCTCCAGAAGTGGAGATCTGATTTCCTGATAAAGAGCTCGAGAGAGAATTTGTCTAGCTGTATCTTCTACTAATTGCCAATAGCCGACCTCGGCAGGCAGAATATCTCTGGTTCCCCGCAGGGCTTGAATAGATCCCATCTACCTCAAAAGTTACAATTTAGGATTGTCTCTAAGATAGCCTACTAAAGCGCGCAGGCCAAGACAATAGCTCTGCGCCCCAAACCCACTGATCTGTCCTATGGCGACTGGGGCAATATAAGAATGATGACGGAAGGATTCTCTCTGATAGATATTGCTCAGATGCACTTCTACCGTAGGAATCCTCACAGCTTTGAGAGCATCGGCAATTGCTACGCTGGTATGAGTATAAGCGCCTGCATTGATGAGTATCCCTTGATATTGCTGATAACTACTGTGTATGGCATCTATCAAGGTTCCTTCTTGGTTTGATTGCTGCGTAACAACAGAGACACCCAGAACTACAGATTCAGTTAATAACAGTGAATCTATCTCTTGTAATGTCAAGGAACCATATATCTGGGGCTCACGCAACCCCAAAAGATTCAAATTAGGCCCATGAAGAACTAAAACACTTATCTGTGCGGACACAATTAAAAATTTAAATCAATCTTCTCTAACGACGTTTTGGCTGATCGACGGGGATGGGGATCAGCTCAGACTCTGGCTCTGGAGATCCACCTAACAAGATTTCTATCAGCTTTTTAGCCCAATCTTTGATGTTTTCCCAAACCTTATCTAAATAGTCCATCAGACAAAAGACTCCACTTTTGTATTTGCAGATTTAAAGACTTTTTCAGTCCTATCTACAAATATAACTTAACCTTGCTAAGTTTAGACCAACCTATTTGTCCAAATTGTGAAGCCAAAACTCAATAATGATAAAATTATGAGATGAGCATCAAAAGCCCCAGTCTTCCGGAGATTAACCGCACAATAGCGATCCCCAATGCCAAAAACTGGTGGAAAAAATTATTGGCTTATGCTGGACCTGGCTATCTAGTGGCAGTAGGCTACATTGATCCGGGCAATTGGGCTACAGATATTGCAGCAGGCTCAAAATTTGGTTATAGCCTTTTGGGAGTAATTTTCCTGGCTAATTGCTTAGCAGTACTACTACAGGCACTCTGCGTCAGACTAGCAGTAGCAACAGAAAAAGATTTAGCCCAAGCCTGCCGGGATAATTTTCATCCTGGAATTAATATTGCACTCTGGTTACTATGTGAATTAGCTATTTTGGCATGTGATCTAGCAGAATTACTTGGTAGTGCAATAGCTCTAAAGCTTTTTTTTGGTTGCCCTATGTTGCTGGGTATATGTATAACCGGAGCGGACGTACTTATTTTGCTTCTGTTCAAAGGCAGGGGTTTTCGCTATGTCGAATCGCTGATAATTTTACTGATAACAATTGTAGGTGGGTGTTTTGCAGCGATGCTCTTTTTTTCTCACCCAGATCCCTCAAAGGTAATACAAGGTTTCTTGCCAGATCACTCGATTTGGCAAAACTCACAAATGCTCTATTTAGCTATAGGCATTGTGGGAGCGACAATCATGCCACATAATCTTTACTTGCACTCTTCGATTATTCAAAGTAGAAACTGGCAACCTACCAACAAAAAACGCTGGGAAGCTATTAAGTTTGGTACTATCGATGCGACTATTGCCCTAAGTTTTGCTCTGTTTATCAACTGTGCTATTTTAATTGTCTCAGCAGCTACCTTCCATGCTTCGGGACATCAAGATTTAGCAGAAATTGAACAAGCATATAGGCTACTTTCACCTTTACTAGGAGTCAAAGTAGCCAGTTTCTTGTTTGCCTTGGCTCTTTTGGCCTCTGGACAAAGTTCTACTTTGACTGCAACTTTAGCAGGTCAGATAGTCATGGAAGGTTTTTTAGATTTAAAGATAGCACCATGGCTGCGGCGATTGCTTACTAGATGTTTAGCTTTGATTCCAGCATTAATAGTTGTTTTTTTATTTGGAGAGAAGGCTGTCGGCAGTCTACTAATATTAAGTCAAGTAATACTAAGTTTACAGTTACCCTTTGCCGTAGTTCCTCTAGTTATTTTTACCAGCAACCGACGCATGATGGGTGAGTTTGTTTGTCCTTTTTGGTTACAGATTCTGTCTTGGGCTGCCAGTATAATTATTATTTTTCTAAATTTACATTTACTCTATCAGATGATTTTTTCCTAATCTCTGGCTCAACCTAGTGTAGCGCTGAGATTGATTTACTTGATTGATAGCAGTTCTGATTGCTGCGCCTGGACCAACAATAATTGCCAATTGTTTGGCCCTAGTTAAACCTGTATAGAGTAAGTTGCGCGAGAGCATCATCAAATGCTGAAAATAGATAGGCAGTATTACTACTGGGTATTCAGAGCCTTGTGATTTGTGGATAGAAATCGACCAAGCCAGAGCAATTTCATTGAGATCACCATAATCATAGATAACCTCTCTTTGATCAAAGAGGATAGTTACCTCCTGTTCAAGGGGGTCAATATTAAGAATTTTTCCCAGATCCCCATTGAAAACTTCCCTATCATAGTCATTTTTTAGCTGGATAATCCGATCCCCTTCTCTAAAGTTAACTCCAGCTCTAGATACTTCCGCTTTGCCATTTTGTAGAGGATTGAGTAAGCTTTGCAGAGCCTGATTGAAACTTTTGGTTCCCACCGCCCCACGTACCATAGGAGAGAGTACCTGCACATCGGTCAGTGGATTGAAGCCCAATCGGGGAATCAAACCCTGCACTAGCTCACAAACACTCTGCAGCCCATGTTCAGCCTGGTTTCCTCCACTATGCCAAAGACAATCAGTTTTAGGAAAATCAGAGATCGGTTCTAACTTGGGAACAAGTCCGCGATTAATACTATGGGCCGCCTGAATGATACTACTAGTAGCAGCTTGACGAAAAACCTCACTCAAACTGACAACAGGTATCAAATTAGAGGCGATTAAATCTGAGAGAACATTGCCAGGACCGACTGAAGGGAGCTGATCACAATCTCCAACAATTAACAATCTGGCATCAGGTGGAATGGCCTTAATTAAAGAATGGGCCAAAAACAAATCCAGCATAGAGGACTCATCTACAACTATTGCGCTATAGGACAAGGGATTTTCCAGATCTCTTTTGAAGCTCATTGACGCAGGTGAAAACTCTAGAAGACGATGAACAGTCTTGGCTTCCAGCTTAGCCATTTCACCTAATCTCTGGGCTGCCCGGCCAGTTGGGGCAGCTAGTCCTATTTTCTCACCCATCGCTTTCCAGAGAGCAACTATAGTACTAACGCAGAAGGTCTTACCCGTTCCCGGTCCACCGGTAAGAATCATAATACGAGAACTAGTAGAAGTTTCAACAGCTTTTTGTTGGGCAGCAGAAAGAGTTATTTTTTTGCTTTGAGTGTAGCGTTCAATCCAATTTCTCACCCGCTCCATATCTACCAATACCGTGCTACTAGAGCGACTGTGCAATAGTTGAGCTAGATGTTTTTCGGTATTTAAAAAAGCTGGCTTATAACAGAGAGTTAAACCATTTTCGTCAATTTCTATAAGCAGTTCCTTGGCTTGGTTCATCTCTTCGAGCACTGTATTGATAACTTCAATCTCTATCTCTTGCCCATCAATAGTTAATAACTCTTTAGCTTGGGTTAGCAGTTCAGTTTGTGGCAAAAAACAATGCCCATCTTCAGAAGCTTTAGCAAGTAAATGAAGAAGACCAGATTTGTAGCGATATTTTGACCAAGGAGACACTCCCAAGTTGCGGGCTATTTTATCTGCTGTTAAAAAGCCAATACCATAAATATCTATCGCCAGTTGATAGGGATTTTCTGAAACTATATTGATAGATTTAGCACCATATTGTTTAAAAATCTTGACTGCGTAGACAGTTGATACGCCATGGCCTTGCAAAAAAAGCATCACCTCTTTGATCGATTTTTGGGCTAGCCAGGCTACTTTAATCATTTGCACTCTTTTTCCACCAATACCGGGAACTTCAGCTAAACGATCAATCTCCTGCTCAATAATATCTAGAGTGTCTAGGTTGAAATGGTTAACTATGCGCTTAGCAGTAACTGGACCTACTCCCTTAATCAAGCCACTACCTAGGTATTTTTCTATGGCGGTTAAAGTAGCAGGCTTGGTTTCTGAGTATTGCGACATCTGAAACTGCTGCCCATGCTTGGGGTGATTATGCCAATGTCCACGGATATTGAGGGTTTGACCTGGTTGCAAATTGGGAAAATTTCCAACTACTGTCACTAAATCGCGCAATCTAGGCACTTGAATTCTAGCTACTGTATAGCCAGATTCTTGCGAATGGAAGGTAATTCGTTCAACAACACCAGTAATTGAATCTTCTGTCGAATTCGACATACAAATGAGCTTGGATTATTTTTTTTGAGCGGTTTCAAAAAAATGAATATAAACAGGATCACCTTTTTTGATAGCTAGTGTTTTAGCTTGCCCAGCAGATATTTCAATAACTTTATCGACAATGACCTTTGGGCTATAAACAGTACAAGGATCTTGCAAACAAGGCGGTACCTCAGTCAATATAGCCTGAACTCTCCCTTGTTTTAAAAAAATCATATCCAGAGGAATTAGTGTATTTTTCATCCAAAATCGGGGAATCAAGGGATATTGCAAAACAAAAAGCATTCCTCGATTTTTAGCCAAGCTGCGGCGATACATCAATCCTTTTTCCATCTGCTCTGGAGTTTTGGCAACCTCAAGATCTATAGTGTGCCCCCCAATGTTAGCTTGAGCAGAAATTGGTGTCTCGAGCTCTTGGGCAATAGCACAACTAGAAAAACAAAGCAGTAAAATAGATGTAAAAGCAAAAAGTCTGGATTTCATGGAAACCAATTCTAGATATCTCCTTTTTATTATTACGTAAACAAGCACTCATGAATACAAATTTTATGATCAATTTTTATAATCTTGTTAGCAGTTCTTGTTGAAAGAGAACCTTTACTGATTGATTGAGAATAAGACTTGAGAGTAAAAACAGAAATAGCCTTGTTTTGGATAGGTTGTGATTTTTTTCCCAGATACGACAATAGCGCTCAACATCAAGTGTAGATTGGGCAATTTTTAATAGCCTTTTTTGATCTATAGGATATTCAGGTATATCTAGTAATTGCCAAAAAAATTGTTTTTCCCAGATTGAATCAAGAACAGTCCAATCAACCTCGGTTAAATCAAAATTATCTGGAATTATTTTCTCTTGTTTAGCAAGACGTAAGAGAGCGTGGCAGCGTGCGTGAACATAATGCAAAAGAAAATCCATTTCTTCTTGATTTGAATAATTGTAGGTTAATTGAGAAAGATATCTAGGTAATTGATTGAGCCAAAGTACCAAAGAACGATCACTCAACTTGAAATCTAAATAGCCCAATGAACTAGATATGACTTCAAATTCCAAAAAATCTTTACAATCTATCTGTTGTTGTAAATAAACAAAGATTTCTTTTTCGCTTGAGAAATAACCACGATAATTTTGTTCTACTCTTGAAAAAGATACTTGAGAAACTTCAGGTATAAATGATTCAAAATAATTTTTTAAGTTGCCGATTAAAGAACAGGTAGAAAAGGGAATCTTTACTGGTAAACTCATAAGTTAAAAGAATAAAGAATTTTGAAAGATGAAAAAAAATAACTTTATTGATTACTTTCACTATAAATTTGACAATTTTATGGCGAAAGGAACAATCACCCTAATTATCGGACTAGCGTTAGTTAACTTATTGTTTATCTTTTTAGTGTCAGTTTTTTTGTATGCTAATAATCTTTTGCCTAGTGATAGTGTGCATCATCATCTAGGAGAATCGCTTTGGATTGTCCTAATGAACGCCGTAGATACCGGAAATGTAGCATTGGCTAGGGCTTGGAAACTTCGTTTACTTCTTTTGTTTGTAACTCTAGTGGGAATTTTTAGTGTCAGTACATTAATCGGTATTCTTTCTAGTGCTATTGAAGAAAAACTGGATAATTTAAAAAAGGGTAACTCCAGGGTGATAGAAACTGGGCATATTGTAATTTTGGGTTGGTCTCCACAAATTACAACCATTATCGAAGAGTTAGGGCAAGCCAACGCCAATAAACCCAATACCTGTATTGTAATTTTATCTGAGCAGGATAAAACCGAAATGGATGATACCCTCAAAAGGATCACCTTACCTCGAAATGTTCGGTTAGTATCACGCAGAGGAAATTTCGCCAACGTAGCTGATTTAGCTTTGGTAAATATTCAAACTTCGCGCTCAGTTGTGATTCTCAAACTGCCAGAAGAAAACACTGAACTTGAACTGGTCAAAACTCTACTGGCAATCCTCAATATTCCCAGAGCGGTTGATTCTCCGTATCACATAGTAACGCAAGTACAAAATCTCAATAGTTTAGACATTATTGAGATCGTTGGGCAAGGTCAAGTTGAACCTGTCTTGGTTAACGATCTAATCTCACGTCTGATCGCTCAAACCTCAAGACAATCTGGCTTGTCGCTAGTTTATAAAGAATTGTTGAGTTTCTATGGTAACGAAATCTATTTTCAAAAAGAGCCACGCCTAGAAGGACTCTCCTATGGTCAAGCCCTACTGTCTTTCAATACCTCTGCCGTTATCGGTATCCAACAGATTGATGGGAGAATATCGCTCAATCCTCCAGCAGAGAGAATATTACAAGTTGGAGAGAAATTAATCTTGATCAGTGAAGATGACGACAAGATAAATCTTTCAACAATTTCACCTACCCCAATTGATCAAAGAGCCATCCATATCAGCTCAGTTAATTCCGCAGAAGCTGGAAATACCCTTATTTTAGGATCAAGTAATCGTATTTCTTTGATTATCCAACAGCTTGAACAATATGCTTTAGAAGGCTCAAAGATCACTATTGCAGCTAATTTTCCTCAAGAGGAAGTTGATTTTTCTAAAGTTTACCTAAAAAAACAGACTATCCAATATATTCAAGGGGAAATCACCAATCGTAAGTTTCTTGAGAGCCTCAATATAGGCAACTACGACAATATTATTGCACTGTGCAACAGAGATATAGATCCCCAGACGGCAGATGCGCAGATTGTAGTAACTCTTCTGCATTTGAGAAATATCATTGATCGAGATAACTTAAGCTTGCGTATAGTCAGCGAAATTATAGATGAAAATAACGAGTTTCTAGCCCAATCAGCCAGAGCGGATGATTTTGTCATTGGTGAGGAATTAATCAGCATGGTTCTTGCCCAAGTCAGTGAACAGAAATATCTCAACACCGTATTTAATGAGCTCTTCAAACCAGAAGGTTCAGAAATCTATCTCAAACCTATTAACAAATATGTAGATATTGACTATCCTCTCAATTTCTATACTATTGTCGAAGCAGCCAAAACTCGGGGTGAATCTGCCATTGGCTACCGGCGAAAAGGTGATTACCGCAATGCGGCAAAATCCTATGGAGTAGTGATTAATCCTGCCAAAGATGCTTTAGTAGACTTTTCAATAGAAGATACTATTATAGTTTTGGCTGAAAATGAATCATAAGTTTAGAAAGTATGAAATTGCAAGAATTAGTTAAAAATATAGGTAGCATTAGCCTATCACTTATTTGCCTAGATAGCACTGGCGTTTTGGCAAGGGATCTTGATTCTCATTTTATTGGCTTGGATCAAAGGCAAAATCAAATCACAAATGTTAGTAATTTACGCGATGTTGCTCCTAGCGATTGGGCCTATGAAGCTCTGCAAAATCTAGTTGAGCGCTATGGCTGCGTCGTTGGCTATCCAGATAGTACCTATAAAGGCAATAGATCTCTTTCAAGATGGGAATTTGCTGCCGGTCTCAATGCCTGTCTAAATAATCTAGAACGATTGATTGAACAAGGAAGTGTCACTAAAGAAGATCTAGAAAAACTAAACCGACTCACTAGAGAATTTCAAAATGAATTAGCCAGTTTAGGAGCCAAGATTACCAAGCTAGATGAGCGAGTAGCTTTTCTAGAAAATCATCAATTCTCCACTACCACCAAATTAAACGGTGAGATTATTTTTTCTCTAGCAGGAGCTTCTCAAGCTAATAATCAAGTGGTTCTTCAAAATCGCGTCAGATTAACACTTGATAGTAGTTTTGGCGCAGAAGAAGTCCTGCATACAAGACTGTCATCAGGAAATTTTATAGGCTTTAATAGCACTGCCAATCTAGAAGGTTATCGCTCGGGTATATTTTCACCTCAAACAGCGCTAGCTAGCTCAAGCGGCGGCAGCACTGGTAATAATATAGGAGTAGATTGGATCGCTTATCAAGGTGCAATCCACTTAACTCCAGATACCAAATTAGATACTTATATTGCAGGACTAGCTGGCAGTTGGAATGATTTTATACCCACAGTAAGTCCCTATTTTGGTGATAGTGGTGGCGGAAGCGGTAGTCTCTCACTTTTTAGCCAACAGAACCCTATTTATTACATTGGAGGAGGATCTGGAGCCGGATTTACTCTTGAGCTGGGTCAATCTACAACGATAAGTCTAGGTTATTTAGCAGGACCTAACCCCAACATCCCTACTCTAGGTAATGGTTTAACTAATGGCAGCTATGGTTTGCTCGGTCAAATTAATACCCACATTGGTGAATCATTTGAGATTGGCTTTACCTATGTCAATGCCTACCAAGCTCAAGGAGTCCCCATATTTAGTAATAGCAATATTGGAATAGAAAGTGGAGCAGTTGGTAGCCCTTTAGCCAATGGCTTGGTGATTGATGATAGTGGTAATACTATTTTTGATTCTCGCAAAGTTGTCAATAGCTATGGTCTAGAATTTTCATTTAGGGCGTTTCAAGGATTGACTCTGATTGCCTTTGGAAATTATACTAATGTCAATTTTGTCGGAGATCCCAACGCTGGAACTGGCTTTACGGGCACAGGCGAGGTTTGGAGCTATGGCGCTGGACTTGCTTTTTCTGATTTAGGAAAAGAAGGAGCCGTGTTAGGTTTTTTCGGCGGGGTACAGCCATATTTTGGCAATGTAAGTACCAGTCAAGTGTATAGTCTAGAAGGCTACACCACTTCAGCGCCTGTACATCTTGAGCTATTTTATAAATATCCCCTCAATGACAATTTTTCGATTACTCCTGGTTTTATTTGGCTAAGTAATCCTACCCAAACGATTAATAGCAATTCTCAAATAATTGGCGTTTTGCGTGGAACATTCAAATTTTGAGATAAAAAAAGGTGGTCTATACAAAAACCACCTTTTTAAAAAATTATGCTAATTACTAAACATCGTAATAAAGAGCAAATTCATAGGGATGAGGACGTAGCCTCATTGGATTGACTTCATTGTCAAGTTTATAGCTGATCCAATTGGTGATAAAGTCCTCGCTGAATACTCCACCAGAGGTCAAGAAGTCATGATCTTTTTCAAGAGCTTCTAGAGCGGCCTCTAGTGAACCAGGAGTAGATGGAACTTTACTCAGCTCTTCAGGAGTTAATTCATAAATATCTACATCCAATGATGCGCCTGGATCGATTTTGTTTTTGATACCATCAATACCAGCACAGAGCATAGCAGCAAAAGCTAGGTAAGGATTAGCAGTAGCATCAGGACAACGGAACTCCAAACGTTTAGCTTTGGGGTTAGGGCCAGAAAGAGGGATACGGATTGAAGCTGAACGATTACCCTGTGAGTAAGCCAAATTTACAGGAGCTTCAAATCCAGGTACCAGACGCTTATAAGAGTTAGTACTAGGATTGGTCAAAGCCAACAGAGCAGGAGCATGTTTAATCAGTCCACCTATATAATGAAGGGCCATTTCACTCAAGTTGGCATAGCCATCACCCCAGAACAGAGGCTGTCCACCTTTCCAAAGTGATTGGTGGGTATGCATACCTGAACCATTGTCTTTAAATAAGGGCTTGGGCATGAAGGTAACTGTCTTACCATGCTTTTTACCAACGTTCTTAATAACATACTTATAGATCATCAAGTAGTCAGCTGCTTGAATCAAAGGAGCAAATTTAAAACCTAATTCATTTTGTCCACCAGTTGCTACCTCATGGTGATGCTTCTCAATTGGCACACCGCATTTTGCCATGACTAAGAGCATCTCAGTTCTGAGATCCTGCATAGTATCTGTAGGAGCTACTGGGAAATAACCACCTTTATAGGCTGGTTTATTGGCTAGATTACCACCTTCTTCTTCTTTACCACTATTCCAACGCCCTTCAATGCTATCTAGATAGTAGTAACCTTTGTTTTCAGTTTGGTCAAAGCGAACATCATCAAAGACAAAAAATTCTGCCTCAGGTCCAAAATAAGCAACATCAGCCAGACCAGTAGTAGCCAGATAATCTACTGCCTTTTGGGCAATGGAACGAGGATCTCTACTGTAGGGATTGCCTGTACGAGGTTCTTTAATACTGCAGATCAGGCTGAGGGTTGGTTCTGCATAAAAGGGGTCAATCCAAGCAGTAGTAGGATCAGCCACCATTGACATATCAGACTCGTTGATTGCTTTCCAACCACGGATACTGGAACCATCAAACGGTACACCAACATCAAAGGCACTTTCGTCAATTTGGTCATGGTAGAAAGTACAGTGTTGCCAGGTTCCAAGCATATCAACAAATTTCAGATCAACCATCTGAATATTGTTGTCTTTAATATACTGTAATACTTCTTGAGGCGTATTAGCCATTGCTAACTCCT
Organism: uncultured cyanobacterium; assembly: GCA_903887375.1. Taxonomy (GTDB): domain Bacteria; phylum Cyanobacteriota; class Cyanobacteriia; order Cyanobacteriales; family Microcystaceae; genus CAISPN01. The sequence goes on along the minus strand of CAISPN010000034.1, from coordinate 33,564 downwards.
TGCTATAGATCAAGATATGTTTTTACTCGAATATTTAATCTTAGTTATGAATCCAACACGTTTTTTGTATTTGTTGCTACTGTTTCTATCCAAGTTGCCGCTTAAAGACAAAATTTTTCCCATTGCCCTGTAATTTGTGAAGAAATATTTCAAAAAATCAATAAAATCACGCAGAAGACGGAGACTTAAACAAGCTAGCATAGGGCCATTATGGATCCCCATGCGATTATAAAATTATAGATAGATCAAGATTCGTTGAAAATTTCGATTTGGGAGAATTATTTAAAATGAGAGATGCGGTCACCAGTTTAATAAAAAACTACGATTTGAATGGACGTTATTTCGATCGCGATGCAATGGAGCAGTTGAAGTCTTATTTCAACTCAGCATCTGCGCGCTTGGCTATTGCCGCGGTGATTAATGCCAATGCCGCTAGCATAGTAAAAGCTTCTGGTGTCCAACTTTTTGAAGAAGTGCCTGAATTGATCCGTGCAGGTGGCAATGCTTACACAACAAGACGTTATTCGGCTTGTTTGAGAGATTTAGATTACTATCTGCGCTATGCTAGCTACGCTCTTGTAGCTGGAGATACTGATGTTCTTGATGAGAGGGTTCTCCAGGGTCTGCGTGAAACTTACAATTCCCTAGCGGTTTCTATTGGTCCAACCGTTCGCGGGGTTGCAATTATGAAAGATTTGGTTAAGGCTAAAGCATTAGAATCTGGTATTAGTGATCTTTCCTCGATAGATGAACCCTTTGATCACATCTGCGCAGAATTAGGTGAAATATCCCTATAATTTCTTAAAACTATAGATAATTTGCCTTTCAACTGTTTTGAGCAAAGAGGGAGAAGAACCAGAAGCTAGAGAGAACCTGTCTAGCTTCATTTGTAGCCCCAGCATAGGATCTTCACCATCAGAAATTAGAAATTCTAATAGCTTAATCTCCTCCCAGGAAATTAAGCTATCTAGAATTTTAAATATGGCAATAAAATGAGGATTATCTCTATTTTTGTACCAATTAGATTCTATAGAAGTAGGCTGCTCAAAGCCTAAGTTAAAGATTAACGAGGGTTTGCCAAATAGTGAAATAGCTACAGGTCTTACCTCTTCTTGTAAGGATAGATCATATTGGTGGGTAAGTTCTCTTAGCTTTTCTAATCTTTGATAGCGCTCTTTAACATTTTGCACAGAAGAGCTCCATTCCAGGGCAATGGTTACCAAATAGTTCCTCAACAGAAGATGCCCCAATTTTTGGGCTTTAACCGAGAGATAACTAAAATTGTAATCATTGGCTTCAATCAAAAGAGGTAAGCGTTCCACCACCTCAATACCATAACCATAGAGTCCAGCAATTTTTCGCGGATTGTTGGTAATCAGTCGGATTTTTTTAACATGCAAATCGTTGAGAATTTGCGCTCCAACCCCGTAGTCTCTCAGATCGGCAGGAAATCCTAATTTTTCGTTGGCTTCAACTGTATCTAGACCCATATCCTGCAGGGAATAGGCTTTTATTTTATTGATTAAGCCGATACCTCTGCCCTCTTGTCTCAAGTAAACCACCACCCCTAATGTGGCATTTTCTATCATTTTTAGGGCCGCTTGTAACTGCATTTGACAATCACAGCGCAGAGACCCAAGAGCATCTCCCGTCAAACACTCTGAGTGCATTCGCACCATTGCCGGCTCTTGCTCAATTTTATTGAGATCACCTTTGACTATAGCTAAATGTTCACTCTTATCTAAAATATTGCGATAGGCATAGAGAGTAAACTTGCCATATTGACTAGGGAGATCTGAAACCGCTTCTCTATAAACAAAGCGATCATGCTTGAGACGATAACTAATAAGATCTGCTATGCTGATGAGCTTGAGTTGATGCTTACGTGAGTATTCTACTAATTCTGGTAAACGGGCCATTGAACCGTCTGGATTTTGTATTTCACAAATTACCCCAGCAGGATAGAGCCCTGCTAGTCTAGACAAATCAACAGCGGCTTCTGTATGTCCAGCTCTTTTGAGCACGCCGCCATCTTTAGCCCTTAAGGGAAAAATATGTCCAGGACGTGTCAGGTCTTCTGGCGTACTAGCAGGATTGATGGCAACTTGAATTGTTCTGGCCCTATCTTCGGCTGAAATTCCTGTAGAGCCTCCAAGATGTGGACTTGCATCGATACTAACTGTAAAAGCAGTTTGATTACTATCGGTATTTTTGGTGACCATCAGCGGTAAATCCAGAGCATCGAGTCGCTCTCTGGTCATCGCCAAACAAATCAACCCCCTTGCCTCGACAGCCATGAAGTTAATCATATCTGGAGTAGCAAACTGCCCAGCGCAGATCAGATCTCCTTCGTTTTCACGATGAGCATCATCTACCACAACCACAGAACGACCGGCCTTAATATCAGCTAAGGCTGCATCAATTGAGTCAAAGATGATTTCCACTTCTAGAGTTACTTTGGGATTATTGTTATATCTTCATTTTGACATTCTCTCGCCGCTATAGTTGCAGATTCATTCGCTACTGGTAGAGTATCTCAATGTGCAATCCACTCGGCGTCACTGACAATAAATATTCCACCGAGTTTTTTTAACAAAGGTTCTATATCCTTTAATAATTTTTCAAACAGCTCCAATTCATTAGAGATAATCATGATATAACTATTGGTCAATAGACCATCACTAGGATTTCCATGTGAACCTGTACCGGAAATGTTATTGATAATAGTAAAATTTTTTATTTGACATTTTTTCAGTATTTTTAATACTGCTGGTACTTCTACATCGCTAACTATAATTTCAATTTTCTTTACTGACTGTAACATAATTAAATTCCCAGCATTTTTATAACATACAAATAGATCGGGATACCTACGATAATATTGAAGGGAAATGTAATAGCCAACGCCATTGATACATAAAGACTTGGGTTGGCTTCCGGTACTGTCATTCTCATTGCTGCCGGTACTGCAATATAGGATGCGCTGGCGCAAAGAACAGCAAATAGAAGAGCATTACCTTGACCAATGCCAATAGCTTTGCTAAGAAGTATACCAGCCAAGGCATTGATAACTGGAATAAATATTGCAAAACTAATTAAAAAAGTACCACTTTTACTTACATCTTTTATCCTGCGTGCTGCTACTAATCCCATATCAAGCAAAAAAAGCATCAATACGCCATAAAATATATCTTTGTCTATGAACAAATGAACTTTATTCCAGCCATTAATACCTGTAAGTATTCCAATTACAAGACTGCCAATCAATAATAAAACAGAACTATTTAAAAAAGCTTCATGTAAAACTTCTCCCCAAGATGTCTGCTCTAATTCATTCTCGCCATTTTTGTTGTTTTTTGTAAATATACGCACTAGCAATAATCCAACTACAATCGCAGGAGATTCCATCAAAGCTAGTGCCGCTACCATGTGTCCACCATAATTTATTTGCAATTTATCAAGCAGGGCACTTGCTGTAATAAAGGTTACTGCACTGATTGATCCGTAAGTGGCTGCAATTGCTGCGGCGTTATAATTGTCTAGTTTTAATTTTAGTATGAAAAAAGAATACAAAGGAACTATTACTGCCATTAATATTGCAGCTATCAAGGTTAATATAACTTGAGGGTTTAATCCATTATTGATAAGTTCATGTCCACCTTTAAAGCCTATAGCTATTAAAAGATAAAGTGAAAATAGTTTGGGCAGTGGATTAGGAATTTCCAGATCAGATTGAACAATAACTGCCAGCATCCCCAAAAAGAAAAACAATACTGGTGGATTTAATATGTTAGACAGAATTAAACTACTATCCATATGGAATTATTTATTTATCTTTGTTTTACGTGAGTTAATATCTTATTTTCTTTTAGATCTAACCAAAATTTCTTCAAGATTTATTATAAATGCAAATCCGATGAAAAAAACACAGTAACGCCATAACAAACTGTATAGCTAGCTACAGTGATGTATATTTAATCAAGTCATATTTCTACTTCCTGCTGATCTTTAATTTTTTTCACTAATTGGTATTTCGTTTAAAAATACTTGATATAAAGATCTTAATTTTGCTAGTTCTAGTATTTCATCCCCAAACTATTACAGCAGCACTACATCTTTAGTGATCCGCTTTTATTTTATTTCTATGATGTCCTTTGATAAATAATTAAACGGTAAAACATATCTAGCAGTTTCATCTAGAGATGGCTATAGCAGAATTTTTTATCTTATTAACTTAAAAACAAATCCAGTCATCATGAACTACTTTGGTTGCTTTAAATTTACGCTTATGGTTGTTTCTGGGAGTACTTTTGTATACACGCATAGCCATTTCATCAACGTTAGCAGAAAAAGATGGATCATAATTTTTCTCTAGACTAATGCGAATTTTAAGATCGTCGTGATTGTTGGTGTCCATAGTGCTTGTGAAAAATTTATAAGCTGGCATTGCTGCCAGCAGTTTGTAGCGCCTGGTAGTAAGAAAAACACAGGAGTTAAGCCAGGTACTTTTTATAGTTTAGCAAAATAATTAGTAAAAGTGTTGCTATAATTTATCTTCTCTGTTCCAATAGTTACCCTACCTTTGTTTGCTCTGGACCTACAACTGATAGGTAGCGTAGTGTACCCAATAAAGTACTGGCGATAGCCCGCGAGCACCAAAGAATCATTGCTGATTTGTCTACTAAAAAGAACTCGACTTAGAGGTATCTGCTCTTACTAAAGAATTATGCCCATACTGATTATTTAATTAATCTATGTCTTCGGTAACAGAGTATACTATCTAAACGATATAGGACATAACTTTAATGCGTCTTATCCAGAAGTTTTTAATGTCACAGTTATTCCTGATAATCCTTTCCTTGTAATACCAAAGGTTAGTTCAGAACGACGCGATTATATCCCTATAAGTTGGCTTAAACCTCCAACTATTCCAAGTGATCTTGTATTTATATTGAAAGATGCTAATCTCTGGCATTTTGGTATCTTAACCAGTTCTATGCACATGTCTTGGCTTCGACATATTGGGGGAAAACTTAAAAGTGATTATCGATACTCTATAGGACTTGTTTAAACTTTATGAACAGCTTATATCTCCTTTACTAGCTATCTCAACGCAGCAAAAAAAAGGGCGAGGAACTAAAAAAAAATTACAATAAATTTGCTTTGTTCCTACGCATATTATTCTTTAATAAGTAAGATCTGGTATTGATCTAGTTTTGGTAGCTAAGTTGGCTACATCAAAGAAAAACCTCATAGACCGCGTGAGAGACTCAAGATTTATCTTGAGCGATTAACTCAGCAACAATTGAGCTATGTTAGAGTTGAAAGGAAAGAGAGTAAAAGGTTTCTCACCCCAGCAGGAGAAAAACGGGATTTATGGGCAATATTCAAAAGCGTGGTTTGCTTCGTGGAGCTACGGCATTTATGCTAACTACAGCTACGATTACCGGGGCTGGTTTACTGCATTGGTCAGCAAGCCAGGCTTCCTTTCAAGAAAGCCCCAAAGAGGTAATTGACGAGGTATGGCAAATCATCAACAGGACTTATGTTGATGGTACTTTTAACAAGACTAATTGGCAAGCTGTCCGCAGTGAATACCTGGGAAGAAATTATGACAATAGGCAGCAAGCATACAAAGCTATCAGAGAAATGCTCAAAAAACTGGGAGATCCCTACACTCGCTTTATGGATCCAGAGGAGTTCAAGGATATGCAAATCCAAACCTCAGGTGAGCTCTCCGGTGTAGGTCTAGAATTAGGCAAGCAAGAAAAAACTGGTCAGTTGATAGTAGCAAACCCTATTGAAGGAAGTCCAGCGTTCAAAGCAGGCATTCAGCCTAAAGATATCGTCATTAAAATTGACGGCAAAAGCACCAAAGGTATGGACATCCAAGATGCCGTTAAATTAATCAGAGGAGAATCAGGTACCAAGGTTCTGCTAACTATTCTCAGAGGAAGCAAAGAGATTGATTATCCTCTGGTACGCTCTAAAATTGAGATTCATCCAGTGCGCTTCCATGTTCAAGATACTCCAAATGGATCAATTGGCTATATTCGCCTGATTCAATTTAGCGCTCAAGCAGGAGATGAGATGCGCAATGCCATCCAAAGACTCGAGCAACAAAATGTCAAAGGTTATGTGTTAGATTTACGCTCTGACCCAGGTGGTCTACTCTACGCAGCTGTGGATATAGCCCGACAATGGCTCAACGAAGGGACTATTGTATCAACGGTGGAAAGACGAGGAGAAAAAGAGCGCTATAGAGCCAACAACCGCGCTCTAACTGAAAAACCCCTAGTTATTTTAGTTGACGGTGGTTCTGCCAGTGCCAGTGAAATCCTCTCTGGAGCATTGCAAGACAATCGCCGTGCTAAATTAATTGGAACTAAAACCTTCGGCAAGGGGCTAGTCCAGTCAGTGCGCAGCTTAGCTGATGGCTCTGGAATGGCAGTGACAATTGCCAAATATCTCACCCCAAGTGGTAGAGATATCAACAAGCGTGGTATTGAGCCAGATGTTGTGATAGAGCTAACAGATGCAGAGCGCAAGGAACTCCAAGGCAACAGAGATAAAATTGGTACTCTAAGCGATCCTCAGTTGGTCAAATCCTTGGAAATACTCAAACCCGAAATTGAACGCCAAAAAACATCATCCTTGCAGAGATAAAATCAGCTAGGCTTATACTTTCTGGATCTTCATAGATACTTGAGCAGAGTTTGAGATAATATCTTTCAAGATAACTCCCAAAAAATTATGAACAACCAGAATATAGAATCAGTCCTACAAGAAGCTCGTAAGTTCGAGCCATCTGCTGAATTTATAGAAAAATCCAATTTTAAAAGCCTGCAAGAATATCAAGATCTTCGAGAGAGATCTTTAGAAGAGCCGGAGAAATTTTGGGCAGATCTTGCCCAGAGCCAGTTGCATTGGTTTAAGCAATGGGAAAAGGTGCTCGACTGGCAACCCCCCATTGCCAAATGGTTTGTAGGTGGCAAATTAAATATTTCTTACAACTGTCTAGATAGACATCTGCACTCTTGGCGCAAAAATAAAGCCGCCATTATCTGGGAAGGAGAGCCTGGAGATTCCAGGGTGATTACCTATGCTCAACTTCATAGAGAAGTATGTCAATTTGCCAATGCTCTCAAGCAATTGGGCGCTAGCAAAGGAGATCGCATAGCCATCTATATGCCGATGATTCCTGAAGCTGCTATTGCTATGCTAGCTTGTGCCAGAATCGGGGCAGCCCACACTGTGATTTTTGGTGGCTTTAGCAGAGAAGCAATCAAAGATAGACTCAATGATGCCCAAGTCAAAATAGTAGTAACAGCAGATGGTGGCTATCGAAAAGACAAAGTTGTACCACTAAAGCCACAGGTTGACCTAGCCCTTAGTGATAATGGCGCACCCTCAGTAGAAAAAGTATTAGTTGTCCAAAGAAGTAACAGTCCTACAGAAATGGTAGAAGGCCGAGACTATTGGTGGCATGAATTGAGAAAAAGTGTAAGTTCCGAATGCCAGGCGCAAGAGATGGACAGTGAGGATATGCTTTTTATTCTCTATACCAGTGGAACTACAGGAACACCCAAAGGTGTTGTCCATACTACAGGTGGTTATAATCTCTATTCTCATATGACCACCAAATGGGTATTTGACTTACAAGAAACTGATGTATATTGGTGCACCGCTGATGTTGGCTGGATTACTGGACATAGCTATATAGTCTATGGACCGCTATCTAATGGTGCCACTACCGTCATGTATGAAGGAGTCACCCGAGCCTCTAATCCCGGCTGTATCTGGGATGTAATTGAAAAATACGGCGTCACTATTTTCTATACCGCTCCTACTGCTATCAGGGCTTGGCTGAAAATGGGCGAAGAACATCCCAATTCTCGCAATCTCACTTCTCTACGTCTACTTGGTACAGTAGGTGAACCCATTAACCCAGAAGCTTGGATCTGGTATCACAGAGTTATAGGTGGTGAGCGCTGTCCAATTGTAGATACCTGGTGGCAGACCGAAACAGGTGGAATCATGATTGCTCCGATACCCAGTGTGATTCCTACTAAACCTGGATCTTGCACCCAGCCACTACCTGGTATTCAAGCTGAGATTGTGGATTTAGATGGCAATGGACTGCTGGCCAACCAAGGTGGTTACCTCACGATCAAATATCCTTGGCCTGGAATGATGAGAACTGTTTATGGTAATCCAGAGCGTTTTCGCAAGAGCTATTGGGAACATATTCAACCTAAAGATGGCCAGTATTTTTACTTTGCTGGTGATGGTGCTAGAGAAGATGAAGATGGCTATTTTTGGGTGATGGGCCGAGTAGATGATGTAATCAACGTGGCAGGCCATCGCCTAGGTACTATGGAAATAGAATCAGCCCTTGTTTCTCACCCTGCTGTAGCTGAAGCCGCAGTAGTCGGCAAAGCTGATTCACTCAAGGGAGAAGATATCTTTGCCTTTATCACCCTAGAAAGTAGCTATAGCCCTAGTGATAAACTAGCTGAATCTCTCAAACAACATGTTGTTGAAGAAATTGGAGCTATTGCCAGACCTGGAGAAATTCGTTTTACTGATGCTCTGCCTAAAACTAGATCCGGTAAAATCATGCGCCGATTGCTGCGAGGCTTGGCCAGTGGTGGAGAGATTGTAGGGGATACATCAACGCTAGAAGATCGTAATGTGCTAGATCAACTTAGAGAGAGTATTTAATTAATAGCATCACTCAAGTTAGAAATCAGCTACAAATGGACTAAAGAGACCTTAGAATAGGAATTATCTATAGTGATTAATATTCTATGACTGAGGTCCCGGTCTCTCGTATCCGCAACTTTTGTATAATTGCCCATATTGACCATGGCAAATCTACCTTAGCTGATCGTCTTTTACAGGTTACCAAGACAGTGCAAGCTAGGGAAATGAAAGAGCAGTTTCTTGACAATATGGACCTAGAACGCGAGCGCGGTATCACTATCAAGCTTCAAGCTGCGCGCATGAACTATAGGGCAAAAGACGGTCATGATTATGTGCTAAATCTGATAGACACTCCCGGGCATGTTGATTTTTCCTATGAGGTATCTCGCTCGCTGGCAGCTTGTGAAGGTGCTCTTTTGGTAGTAGATGCCTCTCAGGGGGTCGAAGCTCAGACCTTGGCTAATGTATATCTAGCACTGGATAATAACCTTGAAATTATTCCAGTTCTCAACAAAATAGACCTGCCGAGCGCTGAACCTGACCGCGTAGCTGAAGAAATAGAAGAAATAGTAGGACTAGATTGTACTGATATAATCAAGGCTTCGGCTAAATCAGGTATTGGGATTGAAGAAATCTTAGAATCTATAGTTCGGCAAGTACCACCACCTCTAGATACCTTAGACAAACCTCTGCGCGCTTTGATCTTTGATAGCTATTATGATCCTTATCGAGGAGTTATTGTCTATTTTCGGATAATGGATGGTCGTTTAAAAAAAGGTGATCGCATCCTCTTGATGATTGCAGGCAAGGAACACCAAATAGATGAGCTTGGAGTACTATCTCCAAATCAGATTCCAGTCGATGAGCTGCATGCAGGCGAAGTTGGTTATCTCTCAGCGGCTATCAAGTCTGTGGTAGATGCCAGAGTTGGGGATACCATTACCCTATTAGCTAAACCGGCAGCAGAAGCACTGCCAGGCTATACAGAAGCCAAACCAATGGTATTTTGTGGCCTTTTCCCGATTGATTCAGATCGCTATGAAGATCTCAGAGAAGCTCTAGAAAAGCTCAAGCTCAACGATGCAGCACTTTCCTATGAACCTGAGACCTCTAGCGCTATGGGCTTTGGTTTTCGATGTGGCTTTTTAGGGCTACTCCATATGGAAATAGTACAAGAGCGACTAGAGAGAGAATATAATCTAGATTTGATTATCACAGCACCCTCAGTGGTTTACCGAGTGAGCACAATCGATGGAGAAGTCAGTGAGATTGATAATCCCAGTCAACTTCCGCCAATTCAAAAAAGAGAGAAAATTGAAGAGCCTTACATTCAGGTAGAAATGATCACCCCTGAAACCTATGTAGGTTCCTTGATGGAGCTTTGTCAATCAAGAAGAGGCATTTTTAAAGACATGCGCTTTTTCACCAAGACCCGCACAGCCTTGATCTATGAACTGCCTCTAGCAGAAGTGGTTACTGACTTTTTCGATCAACTCAAATCTCGCTCACGTGGCTATGCCAGTATGGAATATCATGTGATTGGCTATCGAGAAAATCCACTAGTAAAGCTGGATATACTAGTTAATGGTGATCCAGTTGACGCTCTAGCTATGATAGTTCATCGTGACAAGGCTTACAACGTTGGACGAGCCTTAACTGAAAAACTCAAAGAGCTCATTCCACGCCACCAATTCAAGATACCTATCCAAGCATCCATAGGAGCAAAGGTGATTGCCAGTGAACATATCCCAGCTCTTCGCAAAGATGTACTAGCCAAGTGTTATGGAGGGGATATTTCTCGGAAGAAAAAACTACTTGATAAGCAAGCTAAAGGTAAAAAACGAATGAAATCAATAGGTACGGTCGATGTTCCTCAAGAGGCTTTCATGGCCGTTTTACGACTTGAACAACAACAATAACTTATAAAAACGATTAGATCATAAAAAAATATGAGTAAAACAGAAAATAGAGTTTTCTTACTAGAATTTGAAAAACCCCTCTGGGAGATTGAAACAAGAATAGAACAACTGAAGCAATCAGCCGAAGAAGACAGCGTAGATCTCTCTAAAGAGGTAAGTCAACTGGAAAATACCTATTATGAATTACATAGAAAGATTTTTAGTAGACTTAATCCTCTTCAGCGTCTGCAATTAGCCCGTCATCCTCGTCGTCCTAGTACTCTAGATTATATTCAGACTATTTTCGATGATTGGTTTGAGCTGCATGGAGATCGAGGAGGAAGCGATGATCCAGCTTTAGTTGGTGGAGTTGCTCGCCTAGAAGGACGTCCAGTCGTTATTCTAGGGCACCAAAAAGGTCGCGATACTAAAGATAATGTGGCACGTAATTTTGGCATGCCCTTACCCGGTGGCTATCGAAAAGCTTGGCGTTTGATGGAACATGCCCATCAATTTGGTATGCCCATTATCACCTTTATTGATACACCAGGGGCTTGGGCCGGAGTCGATGGAGAGAAACTAGGACAAGGAGAAGCTATTGCCTATAACCTGCGTGAAATGTTTCGTTTTGAGGTGCCGATAATCTGCACAGTTATTGGAGAAGGTGGTTCTGGCGGCGCTCTAGGTATAGGGGTAGGAGATCGACTTTTGATGCTCGAGCATGCAGTTTATACTGTAGCTACACCTGAAGCCTGCGCTGCTATTCTCTGGAAAGATGCTAAAAAATCCCAGCAAGCAGCCGGCGCTCTAAAAATAACACCAGAAGACCTTAAAGAGCTAGGTATTATAGATCAAATCGTACCAGAGCCTCCTAAATGTGCCCATGCCCAGCCCATTCAAGCTGCTGAATTACTTAAGCAGGCTCTGGTTAAGAACTTAGAGGAATTGACTCATCTCGGGCATAAACAAAGGTGTGATCTTCGCTATCAAAAGTTCCGACAAATAGGGACATTTTTAGAAAAAGGATCTGCTTGAAATGTTATAATTTGATTTGTCGGTAAATGTAACTTAATGTTAAGTTCAACTCAGAAAATCCTCAGGTTAAGCTCGAGGTGGAAGACCAGACCATGACTCTCTCTAAAAGTAACCAAAACGCTATTATTGTTGGAGCCAGTGGTGGTATTGGAAGATCTACTGCATTTGTTTTTGCTTTGGCGGGTTTTAGAGTAGTTCTACTGGGGCGTTCGCTCGATAAGACAGAGGCTCTTGCCCAAGAGATTAGAAATCAAGGAGGGCAAGCTGATGCTTATTTCTTGGACTTAGCACAGACCGAAGTTATAAGCCAAAAAGTTTCCTCAATAGTAGAGCAGATAGAAGGAGTAGATATTCTGGTAAATGCTGCTGGAGTAGCCTGTACTTCTAGTTTGGCCCAAACCTCTCTATCTGATTGGAGAAAAACTATAGATCTCAACCTAACCAGTGTTTTTCAGACAGTTCAAGGTGTTCTGCCTAAAATGAGAGAGCAAAAGAAAGGGACTATCATTAATGTTGCCTCAATTGCTGCTCATAATGCATTTACCGACTGGGGAGCTTACTGCGTTAGTAAAGCAGGCTTGGTGAAATTTTCAGAAGTCTTGTCTTTAGAAGAGAAAAGTAACGGCATCAGAGTTATGGTGATTAGCCCAGGGGCTGTCAATACACCACTTTGGAATACTGTTGATACCAATTTTGATACTACAGTAATGCTTTCGACTGATACCGTAGCGCACGCTATCCTCCAAGCAGCTCTATTACCTCCAGAAGCGGTGATTCAGGAGATGATCATTACTCCTAGTGCTGGCGCACTTTAGTTCACATTAAACACTAACCCAATAATACAATCATTAACAAGGCCAGAAACATGACATTTACAAACTCAATAAATGGCAACTCCAAAGAATCAGATTCAGAAAATATTGGCATCAAAAAAAGTATTTCTGATCTTATTTTAAGTAGACCTGCCCGTGACACACATAATGGAATAGAGGCCAAGATTCAACAAACCTCATCTGAAGATAGTTGTCAAAAAATGAGTGAGGCAGTTAGGGTGATTCTGGAATCTGTAGGAGAAGATCCAGAAAGAGAAGGATTACTTAAAACGCCAAAAAGAGTAGCTGAAGCAATGCAGTTTCTGACCCAAGGCTATAGTCAATCTTTGGAAAAACTCGTCAATGGAGCTATCTTTGATGAGGGACACAATGAAATGGTTCTAGTTCGAGATATTGATTTTTTTAGCCTTTGCGAACATCACATGTTGCCCTTTATGGGAAGAGCGCATGTTGCCTATATTCCTAACCAAAAAGTAGTCGGCTTGAGTAAAGTTGCCAGGATCGTAGAAATGTACTCACGCAGACTTCAAGTACAAGAGAGGTTAACCAGACAAATTGCTGAAGCTATCCAAGAAGTTTTAGAACCTCAAGGTGTAGCTGTAGTCATGGAAGCCACTCACATGTGCATGGTCATGCGTGGAGTACAAAAGCCTGGATCTTGGACTGTCACAAGCTCAATGGTTGGTTCATTCCAAGAAGAACAAAAAACCAGGGAAGAATTTCTCAATCTCCTTCGCCACAGGCCCAATTTTCTCTAGAACTAATATTCCCTCCTAGTGATTAGCTTGGGGGGAAGTTTTTTCTGTTTTTTTGGACTGGCTGGTAAATGGCAAACTTATATTACCGGAAGCTAAGACGCCCTTGAGTTGTTTTTGCTCAGTGTTAGCATTAATACTAATCTTCCCGTGAGGATCAGCGCCTGGGCAGTTCTTAAAAAGACTTGAATGTCCTTTAAGGCTCACTATAGATTGGTTAAAGTGACCAGATAAATTTGGGCGAGTTTCATCGGTTGAAAAATTCTTCTCCAAAGAGCTAGGTATCAAATAAGCATTGAGATAAAGACCTGATTGTTTGATTTTGAGCAATAATTTGCTTTCTGTGAGGCATTGGCTTAGTGCTTGACTATCAATATCATAGGTACTTCCCAGTTTAGAAGGCACTTTCAGGTTTTTCTGAGCATACCCTGTGACTATATTAAAAAGAAATACTACGCCGCTAATAGATAAAACGTAGAAAATTATCAAAGGAAGATTGCTGCGCTGCTTAAACATATTTTTTCCTTTAGTTTGATATTCTAGGAAAGATTGTGTTGCTTTCCAACTGCCGCAGATAAATTAGCATAACCTGATTTTTCTAAAATATTGAGCAAACCGCCTAGAACTTGGGGAACCAACCAGGGACCTTGATAGATCCAGCCAGTGTAGACCTGTAGTAATGATGCGCCTGCTTGGATTTTTTCCCAGGCATCTTCTGCTGTGAAGATTCCACCTACCCCTATTATAGGTAACTCTCCCTTGGTAGATTGATATATAAAACGGATCACCTCAGTAGATCGTCTAGCAAGAGGCGCTCCACTAATTCCCCCACTTTCTTGGCTGATTGGTTTGCCGGTTTCTGGTAAGGTGGTTGTTTTTAAACCACTGCGCCCTATAGTGGTGTTAGTTGCAACGATGCCGGCAATTTGATAGCTTTTAGCTAAATTTAAAATACTCTCAATAGCTTCAAAATCCAGATCTGGTGAGATTTTAATGAGAATTGGTTGAGAATTTTCATTTGCAGATTGAAGGGTATCTAGAATAGGTTCTAGTTGCTCTGCCCCTTGGAGTGAACGTAGCCCTGGAGTATTAGGAGAGCTAACATTGATGACAAAATAGTCTGCCCAGTTGCGCAAATTTTCAAAACTAAAAAGGTAGTCTTTGGCCGCATCTTCTAAAGGGGTGATTTTAGACTTACAAAGATTAACCCCAATTGGAATAGAGCGCGCTTTTCTTTGCCAAGTCTGTTCAAGTTGTTCAGACATCACTAAAGAGCCTAAGTTATTGGCCCCAAGACGATTCAAAATGGCTCTATCTTGAGACAGACGAAAAAGTCTAGGTGTTGGATTTCCAGGCTGTGGATGTTGGGTAACTGCGCCAACTTCAGCAAAGCCAAAACCAAAACTAGACCATATTCCAGCTCCTTGAGCATCTTTATCAAACCCTGCAGCTAGTCCAAAGGGATTGGGAAAATTCAGATTCCAAATGCTTTGCCCCAGCCTTTGATCCTCTAGGCAAAAGGAGTTCTCCAAGCTGTGGATCAATTTTTGAGACCAAGATGAAGCGCGTGAAGTTTCTATATACCCTAAACTCTGTATCAATTTTTTGTGAAACCATTCAGGTTGCTGCTTGGCCCAAAATAGTGCTAGTGGATAGAAAGGTTTGACTAAGTTTATAATCATGATTAACTAAATAGATTCAGAGGAAAATAACCAAAAGTTCCTTCAATTTGAGGATTTTCACTCTGATAGGAAATCAAAACTCCTCTATATTCCCCCCAATAGGGTTCAATTAGATGGGACATTTTTTGAGTATTGTATTTGATGTAACTGGCTTTAATGGGCTCATGCTCATAGGTTATTATTTGTTCACTAGGATAATTAAGAGCTTTGAGATATTCCCTCAGGCTATTTATTCCTTCTTCTAGGTTATCGCTACAAATTCCCAGATTCTGCCAATCTGAGAGCTGAGCAAAGCGTACTATAGCAGTAATTAATTTTTCTTTTTCATTTAGGTTAGCTGGCAATTTAATCTCACGAGAGCTATAGGATTTCAAAACACCTAAAGATTCTGCTATATTCATAAAATATAATTTATTTTTTGATAACTAGAGAATTTTAACAAGACTATGGGAGAAGCAAAACGCCGCAAAGAAGTACTAGGGGACAAGTATGGACAGGATAAACCTATCTTTTCTTGGTTACCACTAACCGAAAAACAAGCTAAAGATGCATATAGGGTTACAACTCAAGGAGCTTGGATTGGTATTTTCACCCTAGCTAGTGCCTGGTTTGTAATACGCTTCATTGGACCGGCCTTTGGTTGGTGGCAATTGAGTCAATAGTATTGCTTATTTGGTCACCATCACCTCTCTAGAGACTTTAAAACGAGAAAAATTCTCTCCCTTTATTGGTTCACCAACAAGTTCTAGCCTATATAGTCCCGCTTTGCTAAAAGTAACTACTGCGCTAGGAATATCTTTGTACTTTTCCGTACTGAACCCTTTTAATGTTGGAGTTAAAGGTGCAATATTCTGGCGAGGAACCGGGTAAATTACTAAATGGCATTGGCAATGTGAAAGCGGGATTGGTTCTCCTGCTTTTTTAGTCAGGGCAAACCAAATTTGTGATGGAACACCGGCTTTAGGATGATCTTGTGGATCTAGGTGAATCATCGCAGCTACATCCCCAGAAACCACCATCTCATGGGCAAAAGATGCCGATGCCATAGAGCAGAGCAATAAACTAGCGATGATTTGTCGATGATTTAAAAATAGACCCATAATAGTTTTCCATTCCCAATAAATTCCAGAACCAACGTTGACGAATCAATAATACCAAAATAGCCAGACTAGTTATAGCATAGACCATCAGATTATCAAGCCAAGAGCTCGGCACAAACCCATTGATGAGCACAATATGCAATATACCAAAAATCAAAGCTGGAATACTTAAAAGATGAATATATCGCCAGTATTTCCCTAAACGCTTGGCTAAATGATCAAAACTGGTACAGGCTGCTGGCAGCAACAGCAATAAAGCAGCAAGACCCAGAAAAATAGAGACTTGTTGTTCGGGCAACATAAAGCCAATAGCGTCAAAATTCCAGTTAAAGGTATGTTGCAGCATATGCAGAGTATGGGCAACAGCTAAAACAAAAGAACCTACTCCCAAAAGCCTACGATACTCTAACAGACCGGGCATTATACGATTAATGGGCCTGGCAATTAATGCTAACATCAAGCAAAAAACTGAGCCATAGCCTGTCAAGTCGTTCATTGTATTGCCACTGCGCTGCAGGTTGACCAGACCCATCAGGATCATCAACCAGCCACCGAAGCGAAAGAGCTGACTACGTTTACTAGCACTCAATCTTGAGCCCCAGATGCCTACAGCGAGCATTGATGGCAGGGTGCCCAAGCCAAAGCCGAACATGATCAGTGCGCCATGGAAAATATCACCAGTTTCTGCCGCTTTGATCTGTGCTATGTACAAAAAGCCACAAGGTATCAAACCCCACACCACACCCAGTAATAGTGGCATCAACTGGTGTGAACTATTAGAGAGCTTGAGCATGGCAGAGCTCAGAGATTGATGGAGCCCATCTTTTAATAATGGATGAATTATGGGAAATTTGGGTAACCATTTGGGTTTAATCTGGATCAAGCCCATCCAAATCAGGATAATTCCAGTAATTTTGACCAAATACTCTCGCAGCTCACTGCCGATTCCAGCTACGATAATTGAACCAACTGCCCCTATCCCAGCTCCAACAAGCGTATAGCTTAACAGTCTGCCTAAATTGAGCAAAATATGAAATGTAAACTGTTGGGATAGCTGAGAGTTTCTCTTTTGAGATAGTGAAAAGGTCACAGCCAGAGGACCACACATGCCTACACAATGCCCAAAGCTACCCACAAAACCTAAAGCCACTATTAAAAACCAACTAACCATCTTTTGTATTGATTGTGGCTTTTTGTTTAAACAGCAGTGCCCAACAGTTGCAGATGATATAGACCAGCATAGACTCCATCTCGTTTTAAAAGTTCTTCATGTGTACCCATTTCCACCAATTCGCCGCGCTTGAGGACCAGAATTTTATCCACATTGCGTATAGTAGAGAGTCTATGTGCAATGATAATAGCTGTTTTGCCGCGAAGAAGCTTGTCAAGCGCATTTTGTACTGTTACTTCGGTCGCTACATCTAGGCTAGCGGTGGCTTCATCTAATATTAATATACTAGGATTGCGGATTGCTACTCTGGCAAAGGCTAATAACTGTTTTTGTCCACCAGAAAGATTAGTTCCTCGCTCGCGCAGCTGGGTTTGATAACCTTGGGGCAGTTCGCTGATAAAAGAATCAACCGCAGTGACTTTGGCAGCTTCTTGGATTTGTTCTTGGCTATAGGTTTCCCCTAAGGTAATATTGCGGTTGATATTACCAGCAAAAAGAAAACTCTCTTGCAATATGACTCCTATGTAGTTTCGCAGTTGAGTTTTTGGGATATTTTTGATATCAATCCCATCTACAAGAATCCTACCTTCGTTTGGCTCGTAGAGTCGGCAAAGCAGACGAATCAGCGAAGTCTTACCTGCTCCTGTTGGACCTACTATGGCAACCTTTTGTCCTGGTTTTAAAGTAAAGTTTAAGTCTTTTAAAATATATTGGTCGGGCTTATAACCAAAGCAAACATTCTCAAAACGAATTTCTCCTAAATGTTCAGAATAGCTATTATCTAAAACCAAATTGGAGTCTTCATTTGTATTAATAGTGGGCTCTTGCATCAATTCGGTAATTCTCTCAACAGCAGTAAAACCAGATTGAAAAGTAGTAAACTTCTCACCAAATTGCCTTAAAGGGGTAAAGAGCCGTTGGGCAAAGAGAATAAAGGCTGAGAGAATTCCAAAATCTAATTGTCTATGCATAACATATAGCCCGCCCAACCAAAGAACTCCGGCAATAGCAATATAGGCAACCCATTCTAAGGTAGCCGAGACTGACGAATCATGTAAAATAGTGCGATCTACTGCTAGGCGGTATTTCTGGTTAGTTGCGGCAAATAGCTCACTATTATATCGTTCTCTTTCAAACATTTGAACTATATTGATACCAGAGACATTCTCCTGCAACATAGAATTAAGTTTAGAGAGCTCTTCTCTAACTTGGTAATTGGCTTTGCGGTACTCTTGCTGAAAATAAATAATCAAAAAAGTTACCGGAACCAAGATCAACAACAACATCAAGGACAATTGCCATTGAGTTAGAAAGATAACCACCAGCAAAACCAACATAGAAATCAGATCGCTCAAAACCCCAATAGCTCCACTGGAGAATACCTCGCCTAAAGCTTCTACATCACTGGTGATTCTGGTTACTAACTTACCAACTGGAGTTGCTTCAAAAAAACTCAAAGGAAGATGCGTCACATGTGAGAATAAATCCTCTCTGACTTCAGTTGTAATCTGCTGTCCTATTTTCTGAACCAATGTACCTTGATAAGCTACAAAGCACAGTCTGATGACGATAGTTAGCAACAATAGCAATGAAAGAGTGTTAATTGCAGCTACAACGGGTTTTCCCTGTAAAAAAGACCAAGTTGGCTCATGCAACAAAAAAGAGACAGCCTGCCCAACAATTAAAGGCTGAACCGCGCTAGCAAAAGCTAAAGGAATCAACAAAACAACAGATACAACCAAAGAGCTTTTATGTCTGCGCAAATAGGGAACAAGCCTGAGAAATAATTTCCAGTCGTTCTCACGTTTTGGTCTTAGGTTTTTTCTAATCACAAGTTACCTGATTGTTTTTTTTCTAACCTGGCAATCCAGTCAGCAATACTATCTAAATTTAAACGGTAACTTAGTGGGTGAGCCACTAGCCTAGCTGTACTATAAAAAAGGACGTCTATTTCAACAAGTCCATTTTCTTTTAGTGTTTTTCCACTAGATACTAGATCTACTATTGCCTCAGACATTCCTGTAATCGGACCTAACTCAACTGAGCCAGAAAGTGGAACTATTTCTATGGGTAGATCTAGTTTATAAAAGTAATCTTGGGCGCAGTGGACAAACTTAGAGGCTACCCGACCATTGGGAGGTAATTGCTGGGATTTTTTGTAGGGGCTCGTTTTGGGAACTGCTACTGACATTCGGCAACCACCAAAACCTAAATCCAAAAGCTGGGCTACAGCCGGTTTTTTTTCTAATAATACATCATAACCTACTATACCTAATTGAGCTTGTCCGTACTCAACATAGACCGGAACATCCTGCGCTCTAACTAAAAGTGCTTTAGCGCTGTTTGTAGGATCTGTAACTTGAAGTTGACGATTACCCGGTTCTAGGAGCAAACTAAAGTCTAGACCGATCTCTTTAAAAATATTTATACTGTCAGTCAATAGAGCCCCTTTGGGCATAGCAACGGTCAACATGCGATTATAGAAATGGAATTAGAACTCTATTGATGATTTTAACCCCTGATGCGCATCCTCTTGGTTGATGATGAGACTCAATTGACGACTCCCCTTAGTCATATTCTCTCAAACGATGGCTATGACGTCGATGTAGCAGCCGATGGCGAGCAAGGTTTAAAATTAGCCAACAGTGAGCATTATGATCTTTTGATTTTAGATTGGATGTTGCCGCATTGTTCTGGCTTAGAAATTTGCCGCAATTTGCGTCTAGCCGGTAAAACAACACCGGTATTATTTTTAACCGCTAAAGATACCTTAGATGATCGAGTAGAAGGGTTAGATGCTGGCGCTGATGATTATCTGGTTAAACCTTTTGAATTGAGAGAGCTACAAGCAAGAGTCAGAGCCTTGCTGCGCCGCTCGAATGCTTTTATTCATCTCAAGGTGGCAGATTTAGAATTAGATAGCGAAAATCAAATAGTTTATCGCCAAGGCAAAGCAATTGCCCTTTCAGAAAAAGAAATTGCCTTACTGACCCTATTTATGCAGCATCCTGGACAACTGCTCACTCACGAAATAATCTATCAATATGTCTGGACTGATTCTAGTGGTGAAACCCCCAATAGTAACGTATTGGCGGCTTTAGTTCGTTTGCTCCGCCGTAAAATAGAGATTGAAAAGGAACAACCCCTAATTCATGCAGTCTATAGTAAAGGCTATCGCTTTGGCGATATAGATTAAAAAAAGATTGTTCTTAATCCGGACTTTGCGAAAGAATCAAGTTCAAAATATTTAATTCAGAGGAAGTCAATAGTTGCGCTTTAGTATACAAACGATTTCTAATTTCTGGTAAATCATGGCTATTAAAGACTATAAAGGGAAATTTCTCATAATCTTTACCTATCGGTAATACGTAGCCTATAGGATAAAGCAAAGCTAAATAGTTTTTGAGAATAGCTTTAAAATTAATATTTTCAGAATCATTTTTTCTAGCTTGAGAGAAATAATCTTCCATCAACTTAGCTGCAGTAAAAATAAACATAGGAACTGCATAATATTGATCATTGCGTTGGCTATTTTGTAAAAAATACTGAGTAATATTCTGATTGTTTTTAAGCTTTTCAATCATTTCGCTAGTAATCTTAGCTGATTGTTTAAGATTTTTAGGATACTCAGGATTAGCAGAAATTTTGTAGATTTTATCTAGTAATTGATCTGGGTATGCTAAAGGACGCATTTGATAGACTTCTTGTATTCTTTTATTTCCAAGTGGTACTATCAAGAGGCTACCTGTAACATGGCATGGTTCTAATTCAGAAAAATCTAGTAATAGGTGAAAGCCTTTATTAATATCTTTTTCAAATTTTTCCTGAAATGGTTCTCTCACAGAGAGATAGGATAATTTATTATTTGAATTATGTGAAATATCTTTAATTTTAATATCTAACTGATTAAGTAAACTAGTTAATTGAGAAGCAATTTCCTCGAGATTTTTTTTATGAGTAGGTTTTGTATTTGCCTGTTTTTTGAGTTCGTCAATGAAATTGCCGAGTTGCTCACTATAGTTAGTTTGAGCAGATGTGACGGATTTGCCACCTACAGGTATGATTTTATAATTATGTTTACCAATAGGACAAGAGCCTTTAATTCTTGTAAGAATTGCCGCTTTTAAAATTAACAAAATATCAATTATATTGATTATTCTCTCTTTAAAAGAAAGTTCTAAATTTTCTTGATCATAGTAAATTGCCTCAGTAATATAAAAAGTAAGTTCTTTGACTTGATCTTCTAAATCTAATCCATCATGAGGATCTTTGCCTCTTCCTCGATATATGACCTGGATAATTTCCATTAAATTTTGTTCAATAGAAAAACGTGGCAAATCAACTATAATGCGCTTTACCCTAGGAAAAGATAGACCTCTACTAGCTGAAGCAGTCATAAAGATGATTTTAACTGAATTTTTTTTCTCTTTAATTTTTTCTATTTCATCATCTGAAATATTAGAATGTATTTCAATATACTGTTCAAATTTTTCAAAATAATCTAATTTATTTTTTATGGTCTGGATCAATTCTTGTAGTCTATTTTTATTTTGAATATAGACTATTGTTTGATAGGGATCGCTTTGTTCAGTGATTTGATTTGATATATCAAAATCAATCCCCTTGTTAAGTTCTAATTTTTCTTGTTTGAGTTGATCTTGATTATATTGAAAAGATTGGGTAAATATTTTATAGTTAATTACTAGTTCTCTGGCAGGATAAGAGTTAGTATTAATACTAATAGCATCCCTTTTATTAAATTTGAATCGATCTAGAGAAATTGGTAAACTCTCGCTTTTTTCTTGGCGATAGAAAATTTTATTGGGTTCATAATCTTGATTTTTAAGATGAGCTCTTATGACATCTTGCTCTACAATCGATGCATCGGCAACTATGATCTTACAATTAAAGCCATACTTGCCATCAAGGAGTTTATACTTTTCTAAAAGTTTGCTGATTTTGCTGAGAAATTCAACTCCACTAGGATCGCCTGTGATTTCATCAATCATGATAAAAAAATACTTATATCTGCTAGCAATATCCTGCATTTTTGAATCAATCAGTCCATAGCCTTTTCTATGCGCAGATCTAAATATATGCTCAAAATAATCTAATGTATCTGTATTACCATGGTTGGTTTTTTTTAAAGCTTGAATTGAGAGAGATGCTACGACCTGTCGAGATATGTTCTTTTCAATCAAAATACCCAAGGCGCTAAAGAGGCTATTGATCACTCCAGCATTCTTGCTTTCCTGGTCAATAATTAGATCTTCTTTTTCCTGCTTGAGCCTTTGTTTGATTTTTTTGAAATTTTCAGGAAGATTTTTCAAAAAGGTGATATTTCCTTGTTGAAAGTTATCTTGAAATAGATCACTGAAGTATCTCACCGTGGGAAGACCATTTTGGCTACTGATTATTTGACTATCGGTAGTGATTGCAAAAACTTTTTTGCTTTTTTCACTATTGAGGTCTTCACGAGTAAATTTGTTAATAATATCTAGGTTTACTTGCGTGCGAGGACTACAGTAAAGAAAAATAAAACCCTCATCGAAATGGTTTTCCAGAAATTTTACCAAGGCAGTAGTCTTGCCGATACCTGGATTACCAGTTAAGAAGATATAAGGCGTTTGGCTATCAAGTCCTTTATGGACTAATTGGGCATGGGCATCGCGCAGCTTAATATTGCCACTTAGGTCTATGCTTTTTAAATTATCTTCTGATAGGACACTTTGGGCTGCAAGAAAATCAGAAATAGTTTCTTGATAGCTAATAGGTTCACTGCGAGAAGGAGAAAGTTTATCAAGTTCTTCAAATAATTTTCCACTATCAGGAAAACTTTTTTTAGCACTTTTGATGATGGTTTTAAAAAGCCTATCTCTAGCTTGATCTATATTTTCATTGCCTTGATTTTGTTGATATATAGTCTGACAATTTTTGAGAAATTCAAGATTATTTTGATTGATAGCCATCGCGCTTGCCCCGCGATCACTATAACCAATAATATTACAAATTAGCCTATCAGCATCACTTAAAATATCATATTTTTTTAGGAATTCATAAAAACTATAAGCGTAGCTACCAGCTTGAATTAATTTATAACTTTCTTTATCTTCGCGACTAAAAGCCTTTAAATAGTAACCAAGTTTATTATTTAAAGGAAAAGTTTCTTCTCCTGTATCTATACTCAAATTGGCAAAGACACTTTTTGATTTTAAATAGTTAATTTCTTTTAATAATATTCTTTTGATTTGCTCTATATCATCTATTCCCTGGAGATCTTGCATTGTTTTAAAAGAAAACAGGGAAAGATCAACTGTTAATATTCGGTATTGTTCCTTAGCTTTTATCAATAAAAGAGTATCGGCATTGAGAAATTCCCCTTTTTTTTGATAATAACTAATATCTATAGCTTGCTGGGTTAACTGTTGGAGAATTTTATTATAGTCGGTACTATTATTGATGCCAAAGCTGTTATCACCGCTAAATTTAGACTGTAGATAATGAATTTCTATACTATCTTTTTTGCTGCCAAGAGAAGTTATATACTCATCAATAAAGTTAAGACCAGAGAGGAACCCTTTTTGGAGAATAAATAAACACCATTGTTCTACTGTGTCTCTATTAGCTGGATCAAATATATTTTCCTGTTTAAAAATTCGCTCTTTTATTTTAGAAAATTTCAATAATTCTAGATCTTTGCAATATATTTCACCATAGCGATTGCTGATTTGTTTCTGCTTAATATAATTCAAGATGCCCAAATTAAAGGCTACTTCAAAAAGAAAACCCAGCGAGTGTTTAGTTGACATTGGCATTAACTATATTGCGAACTTCCGTTAAAAAGGCTAACGAGTTAAAATTAATAGAAAATTTGTTATCACAGCCATGATTGAAGATGGAGTAAGCTCCTACTGATTGATCACCTATGATATTTTCATAGGGATCTAATTTGATATTAAATCTAGATCTTGCTTCATAACGAGCATAATGAACTAGCGTTAAATAGTTGAGTAGATCATTTTTGAGCTGATTATCATCGTCATCATGAATCAGAGCTTGGCGGATATCTTGCTCTTGGAGGACTCCTTGGTAGACATTGAGTAAAGTAGCATAGGAAATCACGCCATTGTAAACCTTCTGGTCCCTACCTACAGAAATCCCACTAAAGAGATTAAAAAAGATGACCGTCTGTTTACTAGAATCATGCACTAATTTATCTAGTTCTCTGCTGTCTTTGACATAGTAAGCAGTAGAATCACTTATTGGTTTTATTTTCTTGACATGGTATTTGTCAAAGAAAATTGGATAGATTTTAAGATCCGATTTATCTCCCTTAAGCGAAGCTAGCACTGATTTGGACATGAAAAAATCATCTTCATCTTTCAAGTTGAGATTTAGAGAACTAGAATAAGGAGTCCTAGCTACATAGAAAATATGTTGATAACCTCTGCGGTAGAGATCATCGACTTGATCAATCAAGAGCGCAGGTTTTTGATACATTTTGGATTTTTCAAAGTTGGCTGAAAAGGTACGCAGATTTCGCAGATGGATTCCATTGTCTTGGCGATCTAGAGTGATGACCTCACCTATAAGGTTACTCAAGACTGTATCTTCTCCAGTTTTGCGATCAGCTTCTCTGCTGGAAACTACAATAATTCCCAAACGATTTAATTTTGGGGTATATTGCTTGAACTCAAAGACTTTTGGTAATTTTATATAGAAAGAAGATAGTGCATTTTGAACTTTATAACTATTTAAATCATTGATATTGATCCCTTGAGAATTGGCAAGAACATCTTGAGATAAAAGATGATCCAAGGTCTTAGAAAAATGATGAATAAATTCTTCATCTGCTGGAGAATTATCCTTGCCACATTTATGTAGACGCAATATACCTATAAATGAATCTTCCGATAGTTTCAATTGGGTAATAATTGTTTTTAAGCTGATGTAAACTAGCAGAGAAAATGTAAATTTATATAGAAAAGATTGCACATATTGCTTGCCATTTAAAATATTATTAACATAAGGTATGCTGATATGTTTTTGCTTGTCAAAATACCTATAATATTCTCGAGAGATTTTATCATTCTTCCCAGCATTATTCCAGAAAATAACAGGTAAAAATTTGATCCCATCTATATTGTAATTGAAGCTGAGAGACTGTTCCTGTTCACTTGGGAAATAGCGCATATCCTTGATTGTAAATTTAACAGGCAGATGAGCTAGATTATTTTGATCAACATTATTTGCAGTTAAAGTAATATATTTGAGATATTCTTTTGATTTGGTTATATTAGCTCTAAAGAAACTATCACCATTGCCATCACTTATCTCATTAGCTGGGGCCAAAATTGCTGTAGAGAGTCCTAAATATATTGACCAACTTTTAGCTTCAGTAATTGCAGCTCTTTTGAGACTCTCTTGGATTATTTTTTTGAGCTTGTCTACTTTGGCATGTATATTAATTTCTTCAAATCTTTTTACGAGATTTTTAAAAAGCTTTCTTTTTTTATCTTGATCATTGCCCTGTAGTGTGGCTAGACATCTTTGCTCATATTTGGCTACTGGATCAAAATTTTCATCATCCATTTGGGCAAAAACAAAATAATAGAGTAAGAATGACTGCAAAACCTTGCGAATAAAAGTTTCTCTGCCAGTATTACTGTTAATTGCCTCTTGATGTTCAGCACTTTCAGGATTTAATATTTGTAAATTGTAATCTAAAACTGAAACTGTGCTATCAAATTGATTGTTAACATTGCCATTGAGTTTCATTTTTAGGCAAAAGATAAATTCTTTAGTGCCTTTTTCTATTTGCGAGGATTCACCTAAATTACCTTCGACTATTGGAATAATTGGCAAGCGATCTAAAGCTTCAGCCCTAGAGAATATATCCTTATAATTGACCTTACAACCCTCGTATTCGACGTCATATTCTGAATCAGATTTATTCAAGTCATTTATATATTGCTCCAAAAGTCGCAATCTTTTAATGAGATTTTTTAAATAGATTAGATCTAGATTATTTTTATCTTCAATATTTTCTTTAAGGTATTCTAAATACAGAATTTTTGCTTCTTTTTTTAGCTTGCCCACAGTCTCTTCAAAGACTAAATTGCGCAGCTTATAAAAGCTAGAATCTGGTTTTTTATATTGATTTTCTAATTCCTGTTGAATATCTTCTTGTTCTTGCGCATCAGGCGGAAACTCATTTGCATAGAGATTGCTGATACTCTGTTTGAGCTCATTGGTAAAGCTATTGATATTTTTAACAGTGACAGTGAGCAAGTGCAATTTTAGAGCAGCATCAGAACCCTTGTTGCTGCTTTGCAGGCTGAGTCTTTTTTGAACTAGATGAGGATAACCAGGGAAATGGTAGGAAAAACCTAGTTGGTTTGGTTGTTTTTCCAGGCGCAAGGTAGATTGCTCTCTAACTAGGCTAGGTAGCTTTAATTGAGTTTCTGAGAGTTGGTTAGATATTACTTTATAGATCTGTTGAATTTTTTGGGCAAAGGAGCGCTCTGATTGCTCTGTAAGATTGATTGTTGCGCTGCGAGTACCATATTCGGCAAAGAGAGGATATTCAATATTTTCTATAGCAACTTTTTGTGCTATTTGATGAGCTTGTAAAATAATTTGTTGCTCATTTTCTGCCCAGTCAAATAGTTTATTTTCTTGAATATGCCTCAAAATATTTGCCAATACTGGATCGTAGTCCAGACGACTAAGACTATTATTGTCTTCGGACAATATATTCATTTGCTTTACTTAGTTTATATTTACGAACCATCGTATCATGGTATTAGTAGATCTGTAAAGTATTTTGTTACTGATTTTCTGGAATTTCAAAAACAATATTTTGAGTTAGACTATAGCTTTGCTTAATATTCAGAAAACCTTGATGAATCAAAGCTTTCGACTCTCACCATTGATCCGCTTTACTCTTTTGAGCCTCTATGGTTCACTAATGATTCCGCTACCTTTTTTAGCCAAGGTTACCGAAACTTCAATAGATCCTTTGCTGGTTTGGCTATTTATAATATTGGGCTTTGTAGTATTACTGGCCATTCTCAGCGAGAGAGTGGTTGTTAGCTCGAATGGTATTTCTGTATCCTACGGGTCCTGGGTACCTATACTCTCTGGCTGGAGTTTACCATGGCAGGAAATTAAAGAGCTCAAGATGCGCACTACTGGTCAAGGAGGAATAGTCTATTATTTTGTGAGCAATTCTAAGGCCTATTTACTACCAATGAGAGTTGCTGGCTTTTCCAAATTACTTAAGGAAATAGAAAATAATACTGCTATAGATACTAAAGATATTGCTCCTCTCGCTCAGCCTTGGATGTATCTAGCTCTACTTGTATTAACTGTGCCACTTTTCATGATAGATTTCTGGGTAATCTTCAATGTTAGTTTAGAATAAAGAAAAGAGAATCTTAAAAAAAAATAAAGATAGATTTTAGGAGAACTATATGACGACTGAGAAAGTGGAATTACAAGAAACCCCAATCCCTGAAACAACCAAAACTAGAGCTGCTGCCAAATCTAAATCAGAGGAGCTTGCTATTTCAGTAAAAAATAGTTCTAATTTGGGAGCTCTTCCCAACAACCGACCAATCGAAGCTAGCCATCTCAATGTCGTCAAAACCTACAATTCAGTTGGTACAACTAGACCGGTTGTTGCCAGTGAGGTTGAAATGAGTGGAACTTTGACTATTTCTGGTAATCGTCCTATTGCTGTGAGCCATTTGAAAATCAGTGACACTTACTCAGTTATGGGTAGTCGCCCTGTGGCATCCAATGAAATTGATGATCCTGCCTTGTTGATGGGCTATCTAGACTAGAAATTTGGGGCTTTTGCCCCTTTTTTTATGCGATTAGTCTATATAGATATTTTTCGGGGACTGGCTATTGCGACAATGATTTTGGTTAATTTTGTCAGCCTTGCTCCCAAACCTTATAGCGCTCTAGACCATTCTCCCTGGAATGGATGTACTATAGCGGATTTAGTATTTCCCGCTTTTTTATTTGTTGTAGGTTTAGTTCTACCTTACACTCTAGGTAAATATCTGACCTTTAAGCAAAGGATTAATTTACAGCTCTACAGTAAAATTATTCGCCGCAGTTTAGTTCTCTTTGGTTTAGGACTATTGCTCAATGGTTTTTACAACTATGACTTAAGTAATATTCGCATATTGGGCGTACTTCAGAGAATCGCTCTGTGCTATTTATTTTCAAGTGTATTAGTGCTTAATCTTTCGCTCAAACAAATCAAGTTTCTCTGCGCATCTTTACTGATTTTTTATTATCTAGCTTTAACTTATCTTGCTCTGCCAGGCCATGTAGCAGGAGATTTGAGTCCTATTGGTAATCTGGGATCTTATATAGATCGCCATATTTTAAGTGATGATCATCTCTATAAAGGTGGAGGATTTCATCATCAAGGGGATCCCGAGGGTTTATTTAGCACTATAGGCGCTCTAGTTACAGCGCTGCTTGGCTATTTAACAGGTGAGTGGATCTCTAGGCAGAAAACCAACTCCCAAACCAGTATGAACCTAGCTATTATGGGTCTAGCTTCTATCGTTGTTGGGGGTATATGGAATTTGTTTTTTCCTATCAATAAACAACTTTGGACCAGCTCCTATGTACTGCATACAGCAGGTTGGTCTCTTCTAGCTTTAGCAATATGCTATGAAATCAGCCAGGTTAGAAAAAAAGACAATTGGGGAAAACCTTTGGAGATTTTGGGTCTTAATTCCCTGTTTATCTTCATTTGTTCTGTGCTGGAGATAAAAATTCTAGTTAAGACTAACGTAGGTGAAATTTCCACCTATCAATGGCTCTATGAACATTTATTTTTGAGTTGGCTCAATCAGGAAAATGCTTCATTGTTATTAGCTTTATTGATGCTGCTATTTTGGTCCTTGGTAGCCTATTTTCTTTACAAGCGCAGAATTTTTATCAAGATTTAACCAATGGGATTGGAATTTCTTTGAATCTGGGTGAAGATTTCATCTAAGATTTCTTGAGCACCTTGGCTTCTTAAATTGTTAGCTAATTGAATGCCAATCTTTTCGGCATCTTGCGGTAGACCTGTTACGGTGTCTTTAACCAATTTTTGTCCATCTAAACTGGCAACTAAACCTGTAAGGCTCAAGATCTCATTTTCAATTTTAGTATTGACTCCTATAGGCACTTGACAGCCGCCTTCAAGTTCTCTGAGAAAAGATCTCTCAGCTAGACAGCAATCTCTAGAGGGTTGATGCTCTAAGACCTTTAAAAGCTCAAGAACTTCAGTATCTCCATCGCGGCATTCAATCCCTAAAGCGCCTTGACCAACTGCATGTAGTGATATTTCAGCAGGGATAATTTGATGTATACGATCTTGCATTCCTAAACGCTCCAGGCCAGCTGCTGCCAAAATCAAAGCGTCATATTCTCCCTGCTCGAGTTTTTTGAGGCGAGTGTTGACATTGCCCCTGACATCTTTAAAGCTCAAATGAGGGTAATGATACTTTAGCTGAGCTAAACGTCTTAAAGAAGAAGTCCCAATAACTGAATTTTCAGGCAAGGTTTCTAGCTGATATTGGCGATTTTTTTCGTTGAGAACCAAAGCATCGGCAGGATTAACTCTTTGAGTAATACAGCCTAAAACTAATCCTTCTGGTAAATTGGTGGGAAGATCTTTAAGTGAGTGCACCGCCAAATCTATACTGCCATCTATCATGCCCAATTCCAATTCTTTAGTAAATAGTCCCTTGTCGCCGATTTTAGCTAGGGCAACATCGAGAATCTTATCACCTTGAGTACTCATGGTCTCTATAGTAAAAGTCTGATCCTTATGATGTAGTTGAAGTTGTTCATGAATGAAGTGTGTCTGAACTAAAGCAAGCTGACTTTTACGAGAACCAATACAAATATTGCGATTAAGACTCATTTTATAGAAATAGAGAATTTAAAAATTTTACCGATATGGTTTAGCGTACCATGACAGCGCGCCTGGCCACAAATCAACAAAATACAATCTATTCTGATCTAAATGTTAGACTAGCTTGTGGATCTTCAACAGTTAAAGCTCGGATGTCTCTTTTCAATCAAATTTCATCTCTTGGCAATCTTGATCTCGAAGCAATCCGGGGCCAGGATACTTTGCTGGTTTGTCCATTTACCCTAGATTCTATGGCTCAGGTACTACAACTAGCCTATGCCAATAAATGGTCAGTAGTTCCTTCAGGTCAAGGAAGCAAGTTAGCATGGGGAAGACAAGTAAATTCTCCTCAAATTATCCTTAGCACAAAAAAATTAAACAAAATCCTTGAGCATGCTGTTTCTGAGCTGACAGTTACAGTAGAATCTGGTGTTCTTTTGAAAGATTTGCAGTTTGAATTAGCTAAGTTTCGCCAATTCCTGCCAATTGATCCTGCTTATGCTGATTTGGCTACTTTAGGTGGGATAGTTTCTACCGCTGATACTGGCAGCTATCGCCAAGGATATGGCTCGCTCAGAGATTTAGTTCTGGGGCTATCTTGGCTTAGAAGTGATGGGCAATTGGCTAAAGCTGGAAGCAAGGTTGTCAAAAATGTCGCAGGTTACGACTTGATGAAACTTTTAAGTGGTTCCTATGGAACTTTAGGGGTATTAACTAGTATTACTTTTCGCCTCTATCCTTTACCTGCTGATTCTTTGACTTTAGTAGTTACAGGCCAGGCTGAGCCAATTAAACAGCTAGCTCAAAAGATATACCAATCTAGCCTAACTCCAACTATGTTTGACCTTCTTTCTAAAGAGTTAGTTACTCATTTGGGCTTGGGAGAAGGTTTAGTAGGATTGATCCTCCGATGGCAAACTATTCCAGAGAGCATTGCCAAACAAAAAGAGCTCGTGATAGCTCAAATATCTGATTGTCAGTTTAAAGTTTACACTGCGCAAGCTCAAGAGGCTCTCTGGCAGGAGATAAAATCTACTATTCGCCAAGGAGATCAACAATCTACTATCTGTAAAATTGGGATAAGCTCTAGTAATTCAGTAGATTTTCTCAATTGCGCTCTAAGTAAATCAGCTCTGGGACAGATTCATTTTGCCAGTGGCGTTGGCTATCTCAAGATAAAGCAAACCCATCTTCTAGCGGAACTTCGCTCATATCTAGAATCAAATAAAGGCTTTTTGACAGTTTTGGAAGGGTCAAGAGAGAGTGAATTTGAGCCATGGGGTTATCAGGGCAACGCTCTAGAGATGATGCGCAAAATTAAAGAGCAATTTGATCCCCATGGGATCTTTAGTCCCGGACGTTTTATCGGCAATATATAACAATACTATGCATAGTTTTAATACAGGTTTTGATTCTAAAAATCCTCCATCTGCGGAACTACTGAGCGCCTGTGTGCATTGTGGCTTTTGTCTAGCTACTTGTCCTAGCTATCGAGTCATTGGCAAGGAAACTGACTCACCGCGTGGACGTATCTATCTGATGGATGCCATTAATCAAGGTCAAGCCTCACTTGATTCTGTCACTTCTCAACATTTTGATAGCTGTCTAGGCTGTTTGGCTTGTGTCACAACTTGTCCATCGGGGGTAAGATATGACCAGTTGATTATGGCAGTTAGACCCCAGGTTGAAAGAAATCAACCTCGCTCACTCCATCAAAAGATTATAAGAAGTCTGATTTTCAATCTTTTTCCCTATCCAGAGCGTTTAAAGTTGTTCTTACCTTTGCTCTGGTTCTATCAAAATTCTGGCCTACAATCTCTCTTTGGGAAAATGGGTATCCTCAAGTTATTCTCAGCTAATCTTGCGGCGATGGAATCCCTCTTGCCTGCTGTAGATCTAAAAAGCCTACAAGTTAATTTTCCTACTCTAGTTCCAGCGCAAGGGACAAAACGCTATAGAGTCGGTATGGTTCTAGGTTGCGTGCAGCAGTTATTTTTCTCACCAGTTAATGCTGCTACTATTAGGGTTTTAAGCGCTAATGGCTGTGAGGTAGTAATTCCTCCCCATCAGGGCTGCTGCGCCGCTTTGCCGGCTCACCAGGGTCAAGAACAACAAGCCCAAACACTTGCTAAACAAATGATCGATAATTTTGCAGAAACTGGGGTTGACTATATCATCATCAACGCTGCAGGATGCGGCCATACTCTCAAAGAATATGGCAGTATTTTGCAAGATGATCCCCAATATCGGCAAAAGGGACAAGATTTTTCTAAAAAAGTCAGAGATATTCAAGAATTTCTTGTTGAAATTGGTTTGAGTGTCCAACTTTCTCCTATCAGTGAAGGAAGCTTGACGATAGTCTATCAAGATGCCTGTCACCTGCTCCACGGCCAATGTATCAGCGCTCAACCTCGAACATTGCTCCAACAAATCCCCAATGTGATCTTGAAAGAGCCAATTGATGCGGCTCTTTGCTGTGGCAGTGCGGGTGTATACAACATGCTTGAGCCGGAAGTAGCCGAGGAGTTAGGCAGACAAAAATTGGAAAATCTTTTGGCTACAGGAGCTCAAATGATTGCATCTTCAAATCCTGGTTGTTCTCTGCAGATAGTCAAAGCGATGAAATCTAAAGGGCAAGTAATCCCACTTCGACATCCAATAGAATTATTGGATCTTGCTATCTCAGGAGATAAGATATGAAATTTTTCTTGATTCTAATGCCAATAGAAGAATGTAAAAAACTTATAGTTATGACTTCCTGACAAAAGCAATAAAATCAATAGTTTATTTGAAAAAAAAAGACCTGTATTTACCAAAAATAGACGAACTAAACAGGGAAAATTTTTTTAACGTCATAGATGAAATTGGCAACAGACCATTGAGAGCAACAATCTTATGTTGTAGCTATATACTGTTATTTGTCCCAGGACCCCTTCCTATAAAAAATAGGAGGGGGTCCTAATGGTGTTTTTTAAAAAAGTAATTTACTATTGATTTATACATAGATTGCTTAGTAGCAAAACAGATCATTATTATTTTTGTATTTCGTGTTTTTTAAGTACTTGAAAATTTAATAATTGGATCTGAATTTAAAAAGTATATTTTTAGCTAATTAGGAGTAGTGCTTTGCTATCAACTTTGACTATCAACGATCCGCTCCTCCAAAATAGTATCGTTTACGCTGAAAATATCCTCCAGTCAATCTCTCAAGATAGTAATAGTTTCTACGATATTATCTCTAGATCTTTTGGCACTATCTACAATCCTATTTTGGCTAAAGCTATCCGCAGTCAATGGGCTAGTGGAGATTTTAGTAACCTGCCTCAGATTGTGGTGCTCTCTTCTGGGATGAATGGGGTAGCGGCTTATGGTAGCAGTACTAATACTATATACATAGATCAAAATTTTCTCAATAGCAATCAACCAGATCTTTTAAATACAGTTTTATTA